>JBDNHJ010000294.1:0-21276 GCA_041688835.1 Fuerstiella sp. | reverse complement strand
CAGCCGCATTTCGATTCGCAGATTTCATGTGTTCGGCCACGATTTGAGCGTCACGCCGTTGCAGTCGCCGTTCCATCGGCGGAAGATTTAAGCCATACAGGCCACGCTAAACTATTTCAAGACTTGTGTAGATACCAATGCCTCCAAACCGTGCGTGCGGTTCTCCCGCACACGGCTATCCAGTTAGTCGTTGACGGATTGATCGAAACGGAAGTGGGCCTCGCGCAGACTGTAGAGACCCGCTTTCGCAAAGTAGGCATTAGGCCAACGTTGATTACGGGGTAAGTGCTTGGGGTTCGTCCGATGACGCTTCAGCAGCAACCGCCGTAGGCGGGCGCGGATTCTGGCGTCCAAGTCTTTGTAGATCGTCCAGCGGCAGTGCCGAAAGTAGCCGAACCAGCCCCGAAGAATCGGGGTGAATTCCACAGCAATCGACTCGATCGAGCCGTTCCTCTTGCGAGGTGTCAGTTCGACGATTCGCGCTTTCATCTTCGCAAGGCTCTCGCGGCGGGGATAAATTTGGTCCCCGCGAAACGAGTCACCCAGAAACGCGAAGCTGTTCACGCGACTGTCAACGATCTTCGTCTTCGTCGGATGCACAGTCAAACCGGCCTCCGCAACCCAAGCGGTGATCATCTGCAAAGCGGATTCGGCCTCGACCTGACTGCAGCACAGAACGACGAAGTCGTCCGCGTAACGCACCATTTCGAAACCCTCATCTGCCATTTGATGATCCAGGGGGTTGAGATACAGATTCGACAACACGGGCGAAAGAACGGCCCCTTGCGGAACGCCGGCAGCCGGCGACCACTCGCGGAGTTCTTCCATGATGTTCTGATCAAGAAACAACTTGAGCAGCTTCAACATCCGCGAATCCGAAAGATGATTCTTGACCAAAGCCAACAACCGGTCTTTCGGAATCGTATCGAAGTAAGCTTTCAGGTCCGCATCGACCACGTAAACGAAACCTTCCTGAAGCTTCTGCTCGACGATGCGAAGGGCATCATGAGCACCACGTCCGTGGCGGAAGCCGAAGCTTCGTTCATGGAACTGGTGATCCAGAATCGGTTCCATCACGTTGACCATCGCCCGTTGGACGACGCGATCGCGGACTGTCGGAATGCCCAGTGGGCGAGTCTCGTTCAGTCTTCCCGGTTTGGGGATATGAACGCGACGAACCGCACTCGGGCGATAGGTTTCCGCTTTAATCTCTTCGCACAGCTTGCGTGTTTCCACTAACAAGTGTTCTTCGAATACTTCGCTGCTTTGCCCATCAACTCCAGCCGCTGTCTGCTTTCCGGTCACCTTGCGGGCGGCCGTGAAAAGATTCAGCGGAGCATAAACTTTGTCAATCAAAGCGTGCCATTTGCTTCCTTTCACTTTGTTTTCTAAAAGTGTCGTCAACATTCGGGCCGTCCAAACAACAGGCTGAGCCCACCGGCGAATGTCCGGTGTCTCTCCAGTCGGTGTAGCCGAAAACGGCACTCGTTCTGGCAAACGTTCTTTCGCCCGGGCTTGATGCCCTGAGGAATTCTGTGTTTTCATGGGTGTGGTCTTTCCGAATCTACTTCCCTGCCTCCCTTCGCTCGCAGCGGGTTTGGTTCCCGCCGGTCAACACGACTATGAAGGCTCTGACTCCTCAGCCCAACGCGGCACAGGTCTGCACGCGGCTGAGGTCTCCCTGCTTATCGCGATTGAACTTCCGAACATTCCGTCTCTAACAACACGACTGCCATTTCACTCGCCTCGGTTTAACACGTTACGGTTTCTATGCACCGTGCGAGCCGTCTCACCGCCCTGCGGACTTAACCGCCACCCGGAGTTGGGCCTCGTCTGGGACGTGGCGTGAGATCAGGGGTTCGCGACTTACTAGAACGCTCCCCGACAGGCTTGGCCAAATCGAGTTCGCTTCCGCTACGGACTGCTCTTTCGTCTTTGGTTGCTCTCCACCCTTTCTGTTGAAAACGCAGTTACCATCAACTACGGTGAGGTAACGACTTCCCCGATCGGGACTGCCACCCGACAATTCAATCGCCTTCACAGGCGCACTTGCGGAACTCGTCAAGACTTTCGACACTCCGCCAACGCTCGACGAAAATCTTGACGACTTCCGCTACGGAATCTTGGTAGGCGTTGCCTGTACCCTACGGCTTTGAAAAATAACCAATGACAAATCCGCCTCTCATTGTCGGCGTCGGTGCTTCCGCCGGTGGTCTCGAAGCATTTCAGAGATTGCTGACCGCGATCGGTGATGCGCCGAACATGGCGATTGTCTTCGTGCAGCATCTTGATCCGACCAGTAAGTCGTTGCTCGCTGATTTGCTTGCCAAGTCAACAGCGATGTCGATCGTCGAGCTTGCCGGTCGCCAAAAAATCAAGTCTAACACCGTCTATGTCTGTCCGCCTCAAACACTATTGGAACTGAAAAACGGATTCGTGTCGTGTGTTGAGTCCGAGGACGAACGGCAGGCCGGAGCGATTGATCACTTCTTTCACTCCATCGCCGAAAGCCAAGGCGATCGCGGTATTGGCGTGATCCTGTCGGGAAGCGGTAGCGACGGGACGCTGGGACTAAAAGCGATCAGTGATCGCGGCGGGCTGACGTTTGCTCAATCCGCCGAGTCAGCGAAGTTTGATTCAATGCCGCGTTCGGCTGCGACCACCGGTGTGGCGGATCATGTCATGTCGCCGGCGGAGATCGCGACGGAACTGCTGGCCTATGTCAAACACCTCGATGGCCTGTCGACCGAAAGTTCCACAGGCAACCTGCAAAAGCAGATCGAAGATGCGATCCCAATGATCGCTGATTCGTTAATGAAGGCGACCAATCACAACTTCCAGCATTACAAAATCAACACACTGATGCGGCGAATTCAACGTCGCATGCAAGTGTTGAAGGTCGGTGACGTCGCGGAATATGTCAGCCATCTGCAGCACAACGAAGACGAAGCCCAGGCTTTATTCCGCGAACTTCTGATCGGCGTGACGGCGTTCTTTCGTGACCCCGATGCATTCGATTCACTGCGTACCAGCGTCTTACCAAAACTGTTTGAAAATCGAACGCACGGCGACACCGTTCGCATCTGGGTGGCCGGCTGCGCCAACGGCGCAGAAGCCTACACGATGGCGATTCTGTGCCGTGAAGTGATGGAGGAGTTATCCGGGGTAGCGGAACTCGTCAAGAGTTTCGACGGGGACGGGAAAGACTCGCGCAGCCCGAAAGTCTTGACGACTTCCGCTACGAAGTCGTTGCCCGAAGTTCAGATATTCGCGACGGACATCGACGAACGTGCTTTGCGGGTCGCCCGTAACGGAATGTATCCGTCGGGCATCGAGGACCACGTTTCGCCCGAACGTCTGAAGCGATTCTTCGTCAAACGCGGCAAGAAGTATCAGGTCAACAAAGAAGTCCGTGAACTGGTTCTGTTTAGCGAACACAACCTGATCAGCGATCCGCCGTTCTCGCGACAGGACTTGATCAGTTGCCGCAACCTGTTAATCTATCTTGGCCTGCATCTGCAAAACAAGCTGATTCCGCTATTCCATTACGCGTTGCGACCGGGCGGCCATTTGTTCCTCGGTCCGAGCGAAAACATCACGTCGCACGGTGAGCTGTTCCGCGCCGTCGACGCGAAGAACCGCATTTCGCAGCGGAAGGGCACCGCGATGGGCAAGACGCCGACGATGAGTCTACGTCAACACAGCGTGACTTCATTGGTCGCTGGCCCGCGACAGCCAGACACAGCCACCGACCTGACTGCGATACGACAGCGGATTCTGATCGACGAGTTTTCACCGAAGTCATGCATCGTGGATGACTCCGGGCAAGTGCTCGATGCCGCTGCGAATCTGGAAAAATACCTGTCGATCAACGATGGCGCATTCCAGAACAACATCTTAAAGATCGCCGCCAGCGGACTCAGGATCGGGCTCCGGGCCGCAATCGCCGAAGCCAAAAAAACGACTCGCCGCGTCACTCACGAAAACCTCTCGGTACGCGTAGGTAACGAGATTCAGCGGGTTATGATCACGGTTCAACCGATGCCGCGACTGGGTGAAGACAAACCGCTGTTCATGATCGTCTTTCATGATGTCGGCTTACCGGTGAATCGAGACGATCCGGACAGTAGCGGAAGTCGTCAAGACTTTCGAGACGGTGACGAAGAATCGAAACTCTTGACGAGTTCCGCTACGTCCGAAGCCATCATCGCCCAGATGGAACGCGAGTTGGAGACGACTCGCAGTGATCTTGAGAAGACGATGCAGGACATGGAGGCTGGAATGAAGAACTGAAATCATCCAACGAAGAACTGTTGTCGATGAACGAGGAACTGCAGTCGGCCAACGAAGAATTGGAAACGTCTAAAGAAGAAATCCGCTCCGGCAGTGATGCGGTTGCTCGAGCGAACGACGATCTGGAAAACCTGCTGCGTAGTACTGAAATTGCAACGGTGTTTCTGGATAACGAACTACGTATCCGCAGTTACACGCCCGCGATTGCGGAAATTTACGACTTGATTCCGACGGATATTGGGCGTCCTCTGGAGAAGTTTGTGCCCAGCGTTGTCGACATGCCGCCGCTGCCCGATCCCAAAACGGTCGTAGCGGAAGTCGTCAAGACTTTCGGGCGCGACAAGGACGTCACAGGTGATGCGTCGAAACTCTTGACGAGTTCCGCTACGACGGGCGCGGACGTCACGGGTGATGCGTCGAAACTCTTGACGAGTTCCGCTACAAAAGCATCCTCGCAGTCGCGTGGCATTGAACATACGGTCCGCGCTCATTCCGGCAAATCCTACATTCGCCGCGTTCTACCGTACCGCAGCCATACCGGCCTATCCGAAGGCATCGTCGTGACCTTTACCGACGTCACGGAACTGAGCGAAAACGAAATGCGGTTTCGCGGTACGTTCGAGAACGCCGCCGTCGGTATCGCCCATGTGGCCCTCGATGGTCGTTGGTTGCGTGTCAATGATCGACTCTGTGGCATCGTCGGTTACTCGCGCGAAGACCTGATTGCGAAGACCTTTCAGGAAATCACGCATCCCGATGATCTCGAAGCCGACATCGTGCAGTTGGAACGACTGATCACGGGGGAGATCCCTACGTACTCAGTGGAAAAGCGTTACCTGAAATCATCCGGAGAACTGGTCTGGGTCAACCTGACGGTGTCGCTGATCCGTGATTCGGGCGGCCAGCCGGAATACGCGATTGCCATCATCGAAGACATCACAAACAGTAAAAAATCTGAACAGCAGTTGCGCGCCAGCGAAGAACTCGTTCGCACTATCGCCGAAAACTCGACACTTGCGATGGTCATGATGAATGATCGCGGTTATGTGACTTACTGTAATCAAGTGCTGTTGGATATGACCGACTACGACGCCGAAGAAATCCGTTCGGCACCGCTGCATGATTTGGTGCATCACCATTATCCCGATGGACGCCCGTATCCGATGGCGGAATGTCCCATCGACCGGGCGCTTCCCGAAGACTTCTCCGTTCGTGCTCATGAAGATTTATTCTTCCGCAAAGACGGCAGCACGTTCGAAGTCTCCTGTGCAGCCAGTCCGATTTTCAAAGACGGAAAATCGGTCTCAACCGTCATCGAAATCCGCGACGTCACTCAGCCAAACGCGGCCAAACGAGACCTGGCCGACCGAGAGGCTCACCTGCGCCGCGTCATCAACAACATGCTGAGCTTTGTCGGAGTGTTGGATACCGACGGTACGCTGTTGGAAGCAAATCAAACAGCACTCACCGCCGGAGGTGTGAGTCGCGACGAAGTGATTGGCAAAAAGTTCTGGGATTGCCCGTGGTGGAACTACGATCCGGCGATCAGCGAACAATTGCAGGTCGCGTTTGAAAAAACTCTGACAGGAAACATCGTGCGTTACGATGTCGAGATCCGCACGGCGGGCGATTCGCAAACCATGATTGATTTCATGCTGGTGCCGGTTCGCGACGCCGACGGTCACGTCACCCATGTCATCCCTTCCGGTATGGATATCAGCGAGCGAGTTGCAGCCGAAAAGGCGGTCGTCGATTCGGCGGCCAAGCTGCGGGTGTTGTTCGATCAGGCGTTCTTTTACACCGGTATTTTGGATCTCGAAGGCCGATTGACCGAAATCAACGACGCGGCTTTGACAGCGTTTGGATTCCGGCGTGAAGACGTCATCGGGTTGCCGTTTTGGGAAACGCCGTGGTGGCGAGACCTGCCGGAATCACAGCGCGCCTTGAAAGAGAATTTCTCGCAGGTACTGGCGGGCAACAGCTATCGTGAAGAATTGCGGTTTTTCACGCCCGACAATCCCGATTGCATTTCGGATTTTGTCTATCAACCGGCTTTCGATGACGATGGTAACGTGATGTTCGTCGTGTGCAACGGCAGTGATGTGACTGAGCGTCGTCACGCAATGGATCTGATTCGTCAGGGAGAAGATCGGCTGCGGCTGGCGATGAACGCCGCCCAGTTGACGTTGTGGGAATGGGATATCGTCAAGGACAAAATTTCATGGGCGAAAGAACTGGATGACCATCAGGCGATTGATCGTGCGGACAACATTGGTGGGCTGAATGATTTCCTTGCCTTGGTTCATCCCAAAGATCGCAAGTCGGTTCGCGGGGCGATCAACGAGTGCCTGTC
Source organism: Fuerstiella sp. (assembly GCA_041688835.1). Lineage (GTDB taxonomy): Bacteria > Planctomycetota > Planctomycetia > Planctomycetales > Planctomycetaceae > Fuerstiella. The sequence continues at coordinate 14,630 of JBDNHJ010000294.1, read as the reverse complement.
CGATGGTAAGCCGTATCATATCGAGTTCCGCACACGTCGCAGCGATGGTACATATCGCTGGGTACTGTCGATGGCCCATCTTAGCGTAAACGACGCAGACGCGCCGATCAGAATGGTGGGCGTCGATATGGACATTACCGAGCGTCACAAAATTGAACGCAAAGCCAGTGATCACTCCAAGCGTCTGGCGATGGCGCTCAAGGCGGGGGATATGGCGGCCTGGGAATGGAAGCCCAACGGCAGCGTTTGGACCGCCGCAGTTTACCAGATGCTGGGCATTCCGTCGGACCAGACAGCCTCACCGGAACTATTCTTTTCGTGCGTGCATCCCGAAGACATCGAGGGCCTGAAGAATGCCTGGCAAAACGCAACCGACGGTGCAGATGCATACCATCATGAGTTCCGTATTATCCGCCCCAACGGCGAAATTCGCTGGATGGTCGGCGTGGGTGAAGTGGTCCGCGATACGCAGGGCGAAGTTGCCAGCGTATACGGACTGAACTGGGATTCAACAAAAGAACATCTCATCGCCGAGCGACTGCGCGAAAGCGAACGAGCGGCCGTTGCCGCCAATGCGTCCAAGAGTGCTTTCGTCGCCAACATGTCGCACGAAATCCGCACGCCGATGACGGCGATCATTGGCTATGCCGATTTGATCCGCGAATACGTCGACCACCCCGAAGCCACGGAATACCTGCAAACCATCCGCCGCAATGGAGAATTCCTACTGGACATTATTAACGACATCCTTGACCTGTCGAAAATCGAAGCGGACATGCTGAAGATCACATCAGAACGATTTGCCCCGGATAAGGTGGTCGAAGATGTTCGGTCGATCATGGAAGTGCGAGCCAGCGAGAGCAACGTTCGACTCAGCGTGAATTATCGCGGCAACCTTCCAGCAATCATCAACAGTGATTCCAAACGGCTCAAACAAATCCTGATCAATCTTGTTGGCAATGCCATCAAGTTCACCAAGCAGGGGAGCGTTGAAGTGACGGTGTCCTATGTCGCGGAATTCGTCAAGAATTTCGACGGTGACGAGCAAGACTCCGTGAAAACGAAAGTCTTGACGACTTCCGCTACAAAAGACGATCGAATGATTCGGTTTGAAGTCTCAGATACTGGCATTGGTATCTCAGCGAAGCAGCGGGAAAAACTGTTCCAACCGTTTTCGCAGGGGGATGCGAGCGTGACTCGCGAGTTTGGCGGCACCGGTCTGGGGTTGGTGATCAGCAGACGACTGGCACAGATGCTGGGCGGCGAAATTACCGTCGAAAGTGAACTCGGCAAAGGCAGCACGTTTACGCTGGCGATCGCCGTCGGTGATCTGACCGGAATTGAAACCGTCGATCCGGAACGCATCAGCCGAGAACCCGATGCAACACCGAATGACGCGGAAGTCAAACTGAATTGCCGCATTCTGTTGGTCGACGATCGGCGAGACGTCCGCTTCCTCAGCAATCGCATTTTGTCGAAGGCCGGGGCCACGATCGTCGAAGCCACCGATGGCCTGCTGGCGATTGCAGAGGTTGAGAAGGCGACCGCCGCAGGTGAACAATTCGACTTGGTCCTGCTGGACATGCAAATGCCGAATCTGGATGGCTACGGCACCGCCGAAAGACTGCGAAAGATGGCCTTCGACAAACCCATCATTGCACTGACCGCCGATGCCATGCAGGGCGACATGAAACGCTGCTTAGAATGCGGCTGCAACGCCTATCTCAGCAAACCGATCGATGTGCAGCACCTTCTGCAAATGGTTCAGCGATTCACGTAGGGTGGGCCGCGACCCTCCATCGTTTTTCAGACCCACCATTATTTTTCAGTATTATTTTTCACCTTCCACCGGTGGTGGGTCGGCACGGCTATCGCCGTTTGACCCACCCTACATCTACTGCACCTACAGCCATGCCGGATTATCGACGCAACTTTGTACCCGGAGGAACCTACTTCTTCACCGTTGTCGTGCATCAACGTTACCCGTTGTTTAATCTTCCTGAGTCGCGGACATGCTTGCGAAACTCAATCATCAGTGTTCGCGAGGACTGGCCGTTTGAGTTGTTTGCCATTTGCCTGCTGCCGGACCACTTTCACGCGGTCATGACACTGCCGAGCGGCGACAGTGATTATCCGACTCGGATGCGGAAAATCAAAGAACGATTCACAACACCGTGGGGCAAAAACGGCGGATGGGAAGGGACGCTCTCACAATCTCGCCGCAAAAAAGGCGAACGTGGTGTCTGGCAGCGGCGATACTGGGAGCACACGGTTCGCGACGAGGACGACCTGAAACGTTGTGTCGATTACACGCATTGGATTCCACGAAAACACAACTTGGTTGCACGAGTGCGTGATTACAGGTTCTCAAGTTTTCATCGTTTCGCTGGTCAGGGCGAATACGAGCTTGACTGGGGCGGCACTGACCCCACGCCCGGCTGGAACAGCCCCGACGACTGGGGCGAATAGACGTATGGTGGGTCAAGGAGGAACGACGTCGACCCACCATTGTTTTTTCACTTCCACTGATGGTGTGTCGGCACGGCTGTCGCCGTTTGACCCACCCTACATACAATTCCAAACAATGCTCACATCCGAACAACAGCAGCATGCTGACGATGATGTCTGAGATGGCAGTCGAAGATGCACCGCCGCTCATTGCAGAAATTGATACTGACGTCGCTGAGGGCCGACTGGCGGATGCCGCCGCAAGTGCCCATAGCTTGAAGGGGACACTCAGCACCTTTGAATCCGGATCACCCGTGAAGGAGTTGCAATTGATGATCGACGCAGCGCGAGCGGCACAAGTCGACGAAGCAGCGCGGCGGCAGCAGTCGCGCGTCGCAGTTCAGAGCCTGCTGTCTGAGATCGAGGCACTTAATACTAATGGCTGAAAACGGACTCCAATCTCGATCTTACGTGCACGCGGCTTCGATTCTTCTGCTGGCAGCATTGTTCATTGTCGCCGGAATCAATCACTTCCTGAATCCGGCATTTTACGTCAACATCATGCCGCCCTATTTGCCGTGGGCGTCGCTGCTGGTATTCGTGTCCGGTGTTTTCGAGATCATCGGCGGTGTGGGCGTGGCTGTCCCAATACTTCGTCGGGCTGCAGGTTGGGGTTTGATCGCTTTACTGGTTGCGGTGTTCCCGGCGAACATCCACATGGCAATTTACCCCGAGGACTTCGTCGAGGTTCCAACTTGGCTGTTATGGCTGAGACTTCCTTTGCAATTCGTCCTGATCGTCTGGGTTTGGTGGACGACGATCCACAAGGCCGGGGCGTAATCGGTTCAATAAGTCAGTCAACTCACCAACTGCAATCGGTTTTTGCAGATAGTGGTTCAGGGAATGGCACAGCAGTCCATTCGGCAATTCGCACGATGAATTCCTGCATGCGGATGCGTTTGCCGATCACTTTAAACGGGTTCGGCGGCGCGGCGGCGCGGCTGGCGGCTCCGTCGCGTTGTCAGCGGAACGTTTCGTTTGCCGCTGACAACCGCAGTCGGTCTTTCAGTCGGTATCGTCGTATCCCTTGTGTGATATCACTTGAAATGTTGCGATTCGGACAGTTTAGGTGGACACGGATGCGGTGAACCCGACTCGAAAAATCTCCGAGACCGCAGTCGGGTTTTTGGCACGGTCTTCGCGACCAGGCGTTCGGCGAACGATCGCATGGCCGCATCAAGAACCTCAGAGAACGTAACTGAACTCGATGATGCGGACACCTTCCGTGGACGTCGAAAGCGGACGCGGCTCATTGATTTGTAACGACTTGCCTGTTGCGATTCTGGATCTGCCTCGACGGCCAGGTATTTGTTCCGCTGGAACTTGCTTCCCTGTCATCAATCGTGCCGTTGCGCGGTGGCCTCCTTTGAAAACGAGGGTGGCTAGGAAGCATTCGAGCGTGTCCTTGAATTGGCTCGTCTGCGGGTTTCGTTTCCGATTTTCGCCCACACGTTCTCGATGACAACGCTGGCCTCGCCTCGGTACGATCGGAATCGACGAGCCCTGATCCGCTAAGAGTCCTGGCAGCGATTCGGCGAACAGATAGCCGAAAATGCCCACCACAAGGCTGGTTCAGACGGTCGGCGTAAACAGAGTTGGATTTACAGGGCATTTCTGTGATAGAATGTAACCATGAGTACCAAGTCCATCAACGAAGTCGATATCTGGACCGGCATTATCAGCCCGGACAGTCACGACATGCCCGCTCCCGAAGCGAACGCTGTTTTGCGTTGGTCGTTCAATGACGACGCAAAATCCCGCATGGAAGAACTTGCCAACCGCAATGGTCAGGGCGAGTTGTCTGATTCCGAACGTGAAGAATTGGAAGCTTACATCAACGTCGGGCAAGTCATTGGCATCCTGCAGGCGAAGGCTCGCCTTTCTCTGAAGCAGACCAACGGAAACAGCACCGCTTAAAGTATGCCGACTTCGTTACGCCAGCAGGTCGTCGAACGAGCAGAAGGATGCTGCGAATACTGCCAGCTTCCAGAGGACCACGATCCGCGCCCGTTTCATCTCGACCACATCCGGCCACAGAAGCATGATGGTCCAACCGTCGAGGAGAACCTTGCGTGGAGCTGCGCCGCGTGCAGTTTGTTCAAAGGTCCAAATCCAGCCGGTTACGATCCCGAAACCGATGAACTGCAGCCGCTGTTCAATCCGCGTCAACAGACATGGGCCGAACATTTCGAATGGACGGGTGCAACGCTCAGTGGTCTCACTGCAATCGGTCGAACAACCATCGCTGTTTTGCGAATCAATGAGCCGTTGCGAGTGCGTCACCGTGAACTGCTGATCGCATTGGAAGTCTTTCCCCCGATTCTGTCGAGCGAATAACGCCAAGCCGATGTCCACCGTTTGAGAATTCTGTCTCTCTTGCGCTGCCGGGAGTACAGGCTGACGGGGGGGGACGTCGGAGGACGCAGCTCATTGATTTGTAACGACTTGCCTGTTGCGATTCTGGATCTGCCTCGACGACTAGGTATTTGTTCCGCTGGAACTTGCTTCCATTTCATCAATCGTGCCGTTGCGCGGTGGCCTCTGTTTGAAGATGACGAACATTTGCTGGCACTAAGCACCCATGCACAAGTTTCTTAGCTTAACCGCGTGGGCATCGCCCCGCGCGTTTGCCGCAAAACACGCGGCCCGATGGGCACGCGATTAAACGAGTTTTCTCCGAAAACTTGTACACGGGTGCTTAAGAAAGATTCGCGACGACCGTTTCGATCCAGCGTGCGTCCTAGTCCGGCAAATAGAAACTCAATGGCAATGCGTAGTCGGTCCGCCAATAGCGTCCGTCTTGATAGCATTGATCGATTAACGCTTGAACCTGCAACAGCACATCTTTGTCAGTGTGTCGCAGTGGAATGGCGATACCGGGCAGCGGTGCAGGTGATGGCATCGGATACAGTTCGAATTGAAACGGGTTGTTCGCTCTTTGCACACACGCCATGCACTGGTGTTGATATTGCTGCGGTATCAGCCGTTCAGGGATCGCCACGATGTGACGACCTTGTCGTACGAAATCGATTTCAACCAGGTTCACACCCGAATTAGTGAATGCACTCCGCTTCTGTTCGTAGGCATTGCGGCTTAACTCACCGATTTTGTTACCCGGACTAAGAACTTCGATCGCCGTCACGACTCGATCATCCGAAGAGATATCAACGATCTGAACGGTGCGCTGGGTGCGAGGTGAGATATCATCCTTGATAATGATTGGCTTCGCGGTTGTGATCGTCTCGGTCGCGACCGCCACACCACCATCGTCGAACTGCTCCGACGGTCGATCCTCGACAACTCGCACATCAGGATAAACGGTCTTTTGCGCCTCGTCTTCAATTCGGAATGCCGTGCTTTCCTCGATACGAGCCTGCAATTCATCAGGAAGCTGAGCGTTGATTTGATTGCTGATATAAACCATCAAACTGGTATGGACATCGCCCCAGTGCTTTTCCAGATACGGATCCATGCTAGGGAACGGGCTTTTCTTCGGATTCTTTTTTGCAGTCACGGGCTTTTGAGCAGTGATGGGGATGCTTCGAACGTGGCCGACGTTGCTTTTATTGTAACGACATGTTACCGCTCCGCATCTTTTTCTACGACCTCTGTTGGCAACAGCAGTTCTTCGGATGTGCGAGCCAGATACGGCGGCACGGTCATCAACCGACGCCCGCCCTGGCTGCTCTCGACCTTCCAGAACTTTCCGTCTTCGCCTTCAAAAGGCGAGAAAACCATTGGCCGCAGCTCATTGATTTGTAGCAAGGCAATTGTCGCTCGGCCCGAAAAAGTCAGCCCGCTCAGGAGCGATCCTTCCCACTGAAAATGATCGTTCCAGATATCTGTGCGAGCGTCGAACAGAAATGCCTTCTCTTGGTCGTCCGGAACAATTGCGGCAATTCCCCGCAGACTGCACTGAGTTGCCCTCGAAAACGCGGGCACTCAGGCGACCGACGGTGGTACCAGGAACGCCGCTTCCGCCATCAAGCCCGGACCGAACGCGAGGGCTACTACCGGACCCGAAATTGCTTTTCGCCGCATCCGATCGAGCACGAACAACACGGTCGGCGATGACATGTTTCCGTTTTTGCGCAGTATGTCCCGCGAAATATCTGTCGCCCCGTCGGGCAGATTCAGCGCCGCTTCCACGGCGTCGAGAATCTTGGGGCCGCCGGGATGAATGGCCCAGGCGTCGACACGTTCCTGCGCACTGCCCATCGATTCCAGCCATGATTCCAACCACGTACGTAAACAGCGTTTGATGGTTTCCGGCACTTGTGACGTCAGTCGCATGTAGAAGCCGTGATCACCCACATGCCACGCCATTTCATCTTCTGAATCGGGGATCAGACACGAACCAGTTCCCGCCAGTTGCCACAATCCTGATGAATCAGCGTCAGTCTCCGCACCAGCGACCATGGCGGCGGCTCCATCTCCGAATAGCGCGTGGCCGATGATGCCGTCGTCGTCCCATTTCAGGCGATAATGCAGACTCGACAATTCCACCGCGCACAACAGAACTCGCGCGCCCGGATTTGCGGCGACCAGTCCCTGCACAACACGCATGCCGTTGATGGCACCGTGGCATCCCATAAATCCCACATGCACGCGCTGAGTCGTCGGCTTCAGTCCGAGGGATTTGATCAAGCTCACGTCAACTCCCGGTGCCCCGAAACCGGTGCATGACACAGTCACAAGATGTGTGATCTGGTCCGCATTGGTCTGCGCGTCGTGCAGTGCGTTGCGGGCGGCCTGTTCGGCAAGCGGGCCGGCAAACTTATTGTACAATTGCATACGTTCTGCCGTTCGCGGGCCGTTTCCCGGAGCGAGCGGATCGTGCATTTGTTTCCATTCGTAGCCCAGGCTGGACGGTACGACGGCATGGCGAGTTTCGACGCCTGACCGGTTAAACAGCATCCGCATCAATCGTTCCTCGCGTTCACTCTCGCAGATGACATCCAGCGACAGTCGCAACGCTTCGTCCTGAGGTACGATGTCAGGCGGCACCGCTGTGCCGAGTCCGAGGATTGAGCAGTTCATCACAATGTTCCGTGTTAAGTTGACGAATGACGGCCTCGCCGAGTGACGGCATGGCAGACACAATTCGGACGAGGGTACGCACCATCGTCGGGTATTTTAGCACTCGGGCGAGCACTCGACACCGTCGCTGCCGTCGCGTCACCTTTTGGCGGAGGGATCGCGTCCAATCCTGAATAATGGACGCATTCCAATCGACGACAGCGCGTTCAACAAAAGGGACGACCGCCTGAGCACCGCGAATTGCCCAGGCCATTCCCTCACCTGTGAACGGTTCAACGTAGCCCGCGGCGTCGCCGACCACCAAGACGCGAGTTGCCGCCGGCGTCTGTCGATGACGTGTCAGGCCGACCGTACCGCGCCAGTCACCGCAAAACATCTCCGGCGACACGGCAAAACCAGCTTCCTTCAGAATACCTTCGCAGACACTTCGGGGATTGGTCTCTCGCACGGCTTTGTGATCCAGCGCCGCAGCGATATTCAGTGCGTCGCCGTTTGTTCGAGTCAGTCCGACATATCCGGATCGGCCGACTGCCATAAAGATCGTTCCGGGGACGTATTCTGCCGGAAACGTGGTTGTGGTCGTTCCCGCCCCAATCCGTGAATTCCGCGCAGGCACCACTGTGAGACCAGCGTCGCTTGTTCCTCGATCGTTGGGAAGGCCGGTGGCCATGACAATCACACGCGCGACAACTGGCCGCGAATCGTTCCGATCTGTTGTCGAAAGTCTGCGAACGTCATCACCCGGCTGTTCGGGTTCAAGCTCAAGGCGGACACCGGACAGAAACTCAGCGCCCGCATTGATCGCTGACTCCACCAGCATGGCATCCAGGCGCGAACGAGAGACGGCAATACCAACCGGCAACGTCAGCGACAATGGTCGACCACCGGCGCGCAGGGAGAACTGGTGCAGAGGTTCGCCGTGGAGTTGTTTGACGGCCTCAGCTAGGTTCAGTTCTCGCAGTCCGGCGATGGCATCGCCATTCAGACAGGCACCGCAAAGTTTGTGACGAGGAAATTCCGATCGATCAGCTAGGAGCACTTTGAAACCACGCCGCGCAAGTTCCAGTGCGGCCACGGAACCAGCCGGTCCGGCGCCCACGACGATCACGTCCCAAACGCAATCACGGGCATCGTCAAGAGATGTTGTGGATCGTATCACGACCGACTCCATGTCAGCAGAAATCGTTCGGGCCAGTGACGCGTCAATGTCGCGTTGATTAACTCCGCACGTGCCGCGAGATTCAGCATCTCATCCGGCGTAAACGCGGCACGCACAGACAGTGGGCCATCGACATGACAAATTCGCGAACGAGTCAATAAACGTAATCCGCACCAGGTCAGGATATAACCCAGTCGACTGCGACTTAGATCGCTGACCAGCACCATGCGACTGGCCGCTTTCTGCATGGACGTCAGCAGGCGCACCGCATCTCCGTCGTCCAGGTGATGTAAAAACAGCGAACAGCAGACGATGTCATATCCCGAGGGCAGCGGCGTTGAAATCACGTCGGTGGAAAAAAAATGCACATCCACGCGTTTCGCCGCAGCGCTGGTCGCCGCGAAGGTGAGCGCGGTTTCGCTGATATCGCACCCGCTGACTTCGACAGACAGCCCCGAACGTTGTGCTCGTTGAGCCAAAGCCACGGTCAGATCGCCTCCACCACAGGCGACGTCCAGAACTCGCAGAGGCGTTTCAGGTGTTTGCTGAGCCAGTTGACAAATCGGTTTCCAGATTGTGGAAACTGTGCCGCTGATCCAGTGGACACGACGCAATCCGAGAAGTGCTTGTTGATGCAGACCGGGATCAAGAGTCGGATCGTCCATGAGTTCCGGTTGTCGATCTCGCGTCGCCAGACTCTCCATGTCGTGTGCTTTCCTAGATGGGTGACCTCACGGCCAGTCACCGAGTTGCCCGATTTCGATATTTGAAATACTCCGCACTGCATCGAACCGGTGTGATATGCAATCCGGATTCGAAAAAGCGTGAGCACCCGATTTGATTTGTCACGATCGAGCAGAGTGTCGTTGTAGCTTACCCGTGTCATGAGCTTTCAGAGAAGCCGGCGTGCGCAAATCCACAAGGTTTTGCGAACTTGTCGACTCAGCACTTTGAACGAATCGACAGCGAACCCCGGCAATCATTGGAGACTCTAAGTCAGAAGGCTCTCATCCGGAAATTAGGCCGGCTCGGCATCCTGCATCTTGCCGACAAGTTTGCGAGTGACAAATCTTGGAAGGAACGCTGTGGAAGCAACCATCAGCCGATTCTTCCAGCCGGGGATCACAACGTCCTGGTCGTTTCGATAGCCTTCATGCCCCGCTTTGGCGACGGCTTTGGAGGACATTGCCTGCGACGAGAACATGTCGAGCATACCCATGCCGGAATCTTCGCCGAATCCGGTCTCCGTCGCTCCCGGCGCAAGCAAGGTTACGTGCAGCTCGGTGTCTTTGAGTTCTTCGCGCAGTCCTTCGGTGAAAGACATCACGTATGCTTTGGTGGCGTAGTAAACGCTCATGTGCGGGCCAGCCTGATAGCCGGCGATCGAACCGACATTCAGAATACCGCCACGATTTCGCTGAATCATGCCGGGCAGCAGTTTTCGAGTCAGCCGCGTCAGTGCAACCACGTTGACCATCAGCATGTCGGCTTGACGTTCGTCTGCAAGTTCGGCGAAGTCTCCCAGTGCGCCGAAACCCGCGTTGTTGACCAGCGTGTCGACATTGATGGAATGCTGCGCCAGCGACTCACACAATTGTTGTACGGCGTTTGGCTTGGCAAGATCCTGAACAATGACAGTCGCTTTGACCTGGTGTTTTGTCCTGAGTTCTCCCGCGAGAGTATTCAGCTTTTCTTCACTGCGAGCAACCAGCACGATATCGTCGCCATCTGCGGCAAACAGGTGGGCGAGTTCAAGTCCAATTCCGGATGATGCTCCGGTGATGAGTGTCGTTGACATGTTGCGTTCCATTCTCAAGTTTGTGTTTTGGATGATTGAACTTGTCGTTGTGGGTGACCGGGGTTAGAGCGAGGAACGATTACAAGCCCGGGTGTTTCCGGAGCTAACCGCAATCGAGTACCGGCCCCACCAATACTGCGGATCACTTGTCCGTCGCATCGATCCGCACCAGCGACTTGCCAAGGTTGTCCCCGTCGAACAGTCCGATGAATGCCTCCGGAGCGTTCTCCAAGCCATTGGTGACGGTTTCTTCCCAGTGAATTTTCTCCTCACTGATCAAACGACCCATTTCCTGCTGGAACTCGTCGCGGTCGTCCATGTGGTCTCGCACGATAAAGCCCTGCATGCGCAGGCGTTTGCCGATGACTTTGAACAAGTTTCGCGGCGCGGCAGGTGGTTCAGTCGCGTTATAAGTGGAGATCATTCCGCAGCAGACGACGCAGCCAAAATCACTCATGCGATCCAGAGCCGCTTCGAGGTGATCGCCGCCGACGTTGTCGAAGTAGACGTCGATTCCGTCTGGAGCCGCCTTACCCAACGCTTCACTCAGGTTGTCGGTTTCCTTGTAGTTGATGACCTCATCCACGTTGGCGACATCACGCAGCCATTTGATCTTTTCTGGCTTACCGGCGCTGCCGATGACCGTGCAGTTGTTCGCCTTGGCAATCTGGCAGACGATCGAACCGACAGCTCCGGAAGCAGCTGATACGAACACGGTGCTTCCAGCTTTGAGTTCAGCGATGCGTTTCAGTCCTACCCATGCCGTCATGCCGGTCAGCCCCAGCACTCCAAGAAAGGACTGCACGGGAGCAAGCTCGGGATCAATCTTCACTACGCCATTGCCGTCCGATTTCCAGAATTCACGCCAGCCGAGATTCCCGAGAACATAGTCGCCTTCGTGAAAATCCTTGTTCAGCGATTCAATCACCCGACCGATGCATCCGCCTTCCAGAGACTCTCCGATTTGGAACGGTTTGACATAACTGTCGCTGTCCTTCATCCGTCCTCGCATATACGGATCGACGGACATCCATTCGTTGCGAACGAGAATTTCCTTCTCGTAGATCGGCTCAAGCTCAGTCGTCTTCAGTGTGAAATTGCCAGACGATGGTTTACCGTCTGGACGAGATTGCAGGTGAATCTCTCGGTTTTTAGTTTTGATGGCGATACTCATAGTTTTCTCCGAGGTTATGGTCAGGATTCTGCACGACGGATGTCAGAGTCCGTCGACATCGGGCATTGAAGCGCCGGACATGGAAGTCCGGCGTACGTTTCGTTGTTTAGGTTTCGGGACAGAAGTTAACTCTGTTCAACGATGATCGAGGTGTCGCTTGCTCCGAGGCTACGTAAAGTTGCGGAAAGCTCTTCGACCATCTTCGGTGGACCGCAAATGTAGAAGTTCTGATTGAAGTCGTCGACGCGGCTCTCAAGCCAATCGCGATCGATTGGGCCGTGTTCGTAGTCACGATGCTTTTCCTCTGTCAATGTGAACACTGCGTTGCGACCCAGCATACGTACGAATTCGCCTTTCAGGATGACTTCGTCTGCGATTCGATTGCTGGCGAACAGGCGATTACCACTGATTCTCTCATCATGTTCCAGATCTCGCAGAATCGAAATGAACGGTGTAATGCCAGCGCCACCGGCGATAAAGATTCCAGGACCGAGGTAGTCAATCGTTCCCCAAGCATCGTCGAAGATCATGCGGTCACCGACTTTAATGTCACGGCCCAGATGTTCCGTCATGCCATCGTGGTCTGGATTTGATGTCACTGGATACGATTTGATGATCAGCTCCAGTCGCGGGTTGCTTGGCAAGCTGGTGATTGTGAAGGGGCGTTTCTCATCACGCCAAGCTTCCTCATCAATCGCCATCGCGATGGCTTGGCCCGGTGTGAATGTGAATTCGTTGGGCTTTTCCAGAACGTACGAATTTACATTTTCCGCAACGCTCTCGCGGTGCAGAATCCGACTCCGATACTTAGCAAACTGCTGCCAGTTTGATGTTCCGGTCTGTGGGACTGTTTGGTCAGCCATGATTTTATCCTTCAAAGATAATTTGAGTCTTCGCAACTTCTTCGCTGTACACGGGAGGTTAGTTTTGGCCGAGATGAATCAGTTTCTTGTTGACGAATTCGAGGATGCCCAGATGTGACAGTTCTCGCCCGTAACCGGAATTCTTGATGCCGCCGAACGGCAGTTCAGCTTGAGATTTCGTCGGTTGGTTGACGAACATCATGCCTGTTTCAACCTGTTCCGCGACTCGACGACCTCGCTCGATGTCCTGCGTGTAGACGCTTCCGCCGAGCCCATACGAGGAATTGTTGGCCAGCTTGATCGCCTCGGCTTCATCCTTGACGACGTACACGCTGGCAACCGGGCCAAACAATTCCTGATCGAACGTCGGCACGTCCGGGGTGATGTCAGTCAGGATGGTGGGATTGAAGTAAGCGCCTTCTCGATCCGGTCGGTCGCCTCCGAGAACAACGGTCGCACCCGCGCTGACGGCCTCTCGAACTTTCTCCAGCAGGTTAACCGCTGCTTCTTCGGTGGATAGCGGAGCCAGTGTCGTTTTTTCGTCCATCGGGTCGCCCATCTTCAATTGAGACATCTGTTCTTTGAATGCCGACAGGAATTTTTCGGCCACTTTTTCCACCACGATAAACCGCTTCGAGGCGACACACGATTGACCCGCGTTGACCATTCGTCCTTTGACTGCTAGCTCGACCGTCTTTTCGAGGTCAGCATCTTCGAGCACGATGAACGGATCGTTGCCGCCCAGTTCCAGCACGCTGCGTTTCAGGTTCTTGCCCGCAATCGCGGCCACGGCTGCTCCGGCCTTTTCGCTGCCGGTCAGCGAAACGCCTTGAACTCGTTTGTCAGAAACAATGGCTTCGACGAACTCGGAAGGGATGAACAAGTTCGTGTAAACTCCGTCCGGCAAACCGCATTGAGTGAACAGCTCAGCAATCGCTGCCGCACACTGAGGCACGTTGCTGGCGTGTTTCACCATCACGGTGTTGCCCGCCATGATGTTTGGCGTCGCGAAGCGAATGACCTGATAGAACGGAAAGTTCCACGGCATCACACCCATCAATACGCCGAGCGGTTCGAAGTGGATGTAGGCGTCGGCATCGACATCCTCCATCGGTTGATCGGCGAGAAATTTCTCGGCCCCTTTGGCGTAGTATTCCGTAATGTCCGCACAGTAGTTGATCTCGTACTGGCTCTCGGAAATGCGTTTGCCCATATCAAGCGTAATCAACCGAGCGAATTCGTCGGCGTCGTTCCGCAGCGCTTCCGCGAACTTCAGTAGAATCGCTTTTCTGTCATCGAACGAAGTCTTGCGCCAACTTTGGTACGCGCCGTGGGCTTTGCCGATCGCTTCGACAACGTCGTCCTGGGAGAGAGTCGTGAATGTTTCCAGCTCTTCGTTAGTGGCGGGGTTGATGCTGGTGATGGTCATGAGTGTTCCTTACGCGATTGGTGTTCAGGGAAATGTGTCAGTCTGCGACGCGGTCTACTGCATGGTCGCGGTCGCTTGACCGCGACCGAAACCAGCCTCGAGTGGTTGTGTTTCGGAACGGAAATGCAAATAAAATGCAAATCCCGCGCCGTCAGTTCGTTCTTTCTAACGCATTAATCAGCCCGCAGCGGTGCTGGGCAGCATTATTTTTTCGCAACCAGTTCGTAGCCGGCTTCTTTCCAGCCCCGTGCCCCGGCCTCGAAGTCGTTCGCGAACGTGAAGCCCGCCGTTTCGAGTTTCTGAACAGCCTTAGCAGACGACTGGCATTCTTCATTCGCGCAGTAGACGACGATGTTGGCGTCCGGTTCAGCGATGGCTCGAACACGATCAACGAAACTGGCGTCGTTCTGCGGGACATTGATGGCCCCCGGGATTTCCGTCGAGGAGAAGTGTTCCTCATCAAGCGTGTTGATCAGGACTACGTTTGGGTTGTTGTCCATCAGGTTTTTGACCTGTAGATGATTAAGCGACATCATGGGCATATTTCCTTTCTGAAGAGTTTGAGGTCTGTTTGAGGTTTACGACGACCTTGCCTCGGTCGACATCTGTTTCGACTCGTCGGTGCGCTTCGGCCGCCTCGTTCAGTCGAATCAGTCTTT
>JBDNHJ010000293.1:0-3614 GCA_041688835.1 Fuerstiella sp. | reverse complement strand
CGGACAAGCCCTTCGGCAAGAATATTCTCAAACGCTTCGTAGTCGCCTTCCTTGTGGAAAATGACCGATCGTCCATTGCCACGGTTCAAGGCATGGTAGATCGCATTCTTCTCGTCGGCGCGTTTCGGGCGGGGCATCCACAGAGTTTAGCCACCCCCAACCTCGCCGTAAAGAGTCCTGACCCCTTTTCTTCGCTCAGCCGATTGAAGTCCACACACATGCGCCACGTCAAACATGACGCCTTAGGCAAACATAGTGCCGGACCTGCACTCGTCGTAATCAGCGAGTTGACGAGACGTCCACCGCTGGATCTGTGATGTGTCCGAGGCTTTCAATCGGTTCATTGGCTTATCGCATCTCTGTTTTCAAATGCCCGTTTCAGATCATTCTTCGTCTGGAACTAATACTCTTCGATCCATTGTTCTGTGCATACGCACTCACAGAAGCCAAATTGGTTGCGTCTGTTGAATTTCCTGGGTCAGCTAAATACTGTTTTTCCTTTGCTATCGCTTGCTTCCAGATGCTCTGGCCGGATCATACGTACGTATGTAGGTTTGCCCGACGGGGTTTCACCGCCGAGCGGACTACCAGGCTTTTCGTTTGAAAAATCGTGCTCATCGAAAGAATCTACTAGCCCTGGTATCCCTCGTACGCCTTTGGCAGTTGCCTTGAAGGCTAAAAAAGGAGCTATCAGATCCCGTTTGTTAACAATCCAAGTCAAATTGGACAGTGTTCTAGCCGGCAACATTTCGCCATCACTCAGTGCTGGTGCAGCCAAAACGCAACTCACATTACTCACGTCTCCTCGCAAAACAAGGCAAGCTAACAATGCATTTCGGCAAATCACCGTGGCCTGTGAGTGCATGATCAATCGAACGGGATTTTCCTGCTCCTGCAAAATTTCATGAGCAAGATAACGAGCTGCAGGGTTCTCCTGAACCCGACCTCCTGTCAAAAAAAGCGCGCGAACTGACATCGGAGCGTTCAAAACAGCTGCGGGCCACAATTTGTCGTAGATTGTCTCGAAGATATCATCAGTCCCAAAGGACCTAAGTGATGCTCCGGGAGCTGACGTGTAGCATGTAGGAGGTGTACCAGGAGCCGTCGTGCTGAACGGTGGATAAAAAGCGGAATGATTGTAAATAAATCTAACTCGGACATTCTGAAGGTCCGCTATGTATTGTGCGTGTGCTCGTCCTTTCTCTCGAGAATTATTCACACCATTCATAAAGTACACTGGCTTAGTTGGATCAAATGCAGGTCTTGGAGAGATAGGATCGACTTCCTCCATATTGCTTCCGGGATCCTCGATCAACAAGTGCTTTCCAGCTACCAATAATTTCTGGCACCACCAACTCGACTTAGCGGCCTCAACGCCACGATTTACCTCAACCTCAAGATTGGCAGCCCCTGCTTCAAACTGCTTCTGCAGTATCTCGGATGGATCCCTAGCCCACCGTTCAATATTATTCCTACTGAGATTTCCTACTTCAGTCCGAACGGCTTTTTCCATCTTTTTCGTTTGCCCATATACCCAGCGACCAAATTGTCCGACGGCTCCACCGCCTGAACTTAAGACACCTGTCGAACTACGGTTTTTAATCTTTCCAAGCTGCTCGAGGATTTTGACGCCTTGATCGGTGTTTTCAACAATCGCCTTTTCCATTGCATCTCGTTGTATTTTCGCATCCTGTTGATGCTGCAGAACCTGGTCTGCTCTCTCCAGTATGAGTGCTGTGTTGTCGTAAATTTTCCCTAGTAAAGCATCTACAGTGTCAAATCGGGATTGGACTCGCTCAAAACCGCTTGCAATCTCATTTTGAATGGCCGCTTGACCGGCAGCAAGATCGTGAAATCCTTTGCGAATCAAATCGCGAGTTTTCTGTTCTTCTCCCCTGACTTCAGCAAGCATTTCCAAATGCTGATTTTTAACCATGTCAGAAAATTCGTGAATTTGAATTTCAATCTCAACAAGATTTTCATGAACTTCAAAAAGCGATATATTATCGGCAAGCTCGGAGAAAAGATTAAGGTATTCAACCTGCAACGTCTCCGTCCCCGCGACGTATTTTAATCGATGCATAGATTCGACAAGAAATCTCGCCCGCTGCGGATTCTTAAATGCTGTCTTGACATCGCGATTCTCACCAACCACTGCTCCATCAACAAAGAGCACTTTCACTTGATCAATAATTCTTGTCATTGCATAACGAAACTTGGTCGCCATGCGGATTTCTTTCCATGATTCAAATTCCGCAGGCGTAAGACTCGAATTCTTAACTAGTTTCAACGTCGCGATTTCATCTGCAACACTACGCTCTCTGGCCAACTTGGAAATTTCTGCCCACTGAGGCGAGGCGGGATAGTCTTCCATAAATGCAATGTATGACTCAGTGGAATCGATAGCTTTTGCGCGTTCGGCTTCGAGAGCGTACAGTCGAGCGAGAGCCAGTCTCCCCTCCGTACATCCAGGATAATGAATCGCGAATCTTTGGTACTCTGGCGCAATGCCGCGTTCATATTTCAGATACTCCAGGCTATCTTGGATCTGCTCCTCGGTTGCGCCAGCGTCAGAAAGTTGTTGAGCGGACGATACCCGTATCGCCTTGCTGGATTCTGCGTACGCGACTTCCAGGCGACGCAAGATCGTGAACAGCAGGAGTCGGATGTTCTCCGCGCCAGTTGTCCCAGGATATCGAAGCAAGATTTCGTGACTTGAACTGATCAGTAAGCTCGATTCTTGTTTCCACACGCTATGTAACGCGGGTTCTAGTTGGCTTTCCAAAAATTGGTTTCCAGCTTGCTGCAGGAGGTCGAATCGATACGAAAGTGCCGCCTGTGCTGTAATGGTAGAAGGAAAGCGAGACACGTGTTGATCGAGCACCTCCGTGTCGGAGTAGTCGGCAATCTGCCCCCAATGCGAATCTGCGATTGCTTCATTTTCTGCAGACGGATTGACTAGCCATACTTGGTTAGATTTAAGTGTTTGTGTGTCAAATCGCCTCGACGCGTGTATATACGAGGCTTCTCCCGTCGCAGGATCTGCGGGGACGTGTTTGACAAAGTCGAAAAAATAGGAAATCGCTGCAGCGACCTTTGAAAGTAGACCGGGAGGAACAGGCTCCGCTCCTGGATAGCCAAAGAAAGTAGCAAGGTGAGCCAATCGGAAATTTACGGCTCGCCCTTGCGCATGGGCCCATTCGTCCTCGCGAGCCTCGCCAGGTGGGATCCAACCTTTTATTACGTGAATTGCAAAGTCACGCAGATGCGGCTCCCGTGCACCACGCTGAAAAGTTGCTAACCGCATAGAAATATCATTTGGCACTAGCACGTCGTCGCCAGGCATGGTAGGAACAAGTACCATACGCTCATGTGCAAACTGAGCTGAAAACTCACCTGAGCGAAACGAAATACCCGGTAATTCTGGAAAGCCGATTGCCTCAACTTCGGAAATGGCAAAAGGAACGGTCTCTCCGGGCTCTAGCGATTTAGTGAAATCAGAAAAAGTTTCTAGACTCTGAAGGTCAACCGGGGGCTGAGACCTCAAAGGAATACGCTGTCCTTGCCTGTCTAGTGGCTGCACGATGGCAGTGAATTTTTGTTGTACCAGATTT
>JBDNHJ010000042.1:0-11919 GCA_041688835.1 Fuerstiella sp. | reverse complement strand
CTGCCTGCCGAGCTTCACGCTGCGCCGTCGTCGTTACCAGCCTCTGGCTGCTCACCGTCGACGCGCCCACCGGCACCGTCGCAATCCTCACCAAGAACAGCCGCCAACTCTCAGAGCAACCACCGTGCCGAACGCTATTGGGTCAGGCCTCTTCGCAAACACTTTCCAAATTCTTGACCGGATCTAACCGAAACCCTTTCAAACCACTGGTTCGCAATCCGTCGGCGAAGTCACCGGACACGAACCAGCCAGGGCCTGTATTTTGCCCAGCGTCGCTGACAAAGTCTGCGAACTCTCCAGATTTCCGCAGCGCGTATTGCACATCGGTGAGCTGCCACGATGTTTGGTGTGTGGGATACGTGGAGCACTCAAACTTCTTTCGATCCGGTCCTTCACCCCAAGCTTCTACCCAGAGATAGCCTTCCTTCCCAGTCGCGAGCAATTGCGCATCGGTGGCCACTCTCTTTGACAGAATGGCTGTCGCAGGATCGGCAAATCGCCGTAGCGCGTCTTCATCGGCGACAGAAAACTTGTAGAACACGCCTTCCTTCAAATCCCCAGTCCGATCCAGCCATGTACACGGTAGCGGTTCCATTGTGCTACCTTCAAATGCCAAGGTCTGGCTAGTGGTGCGACACGCGCTGTGCCACAGCGATAGCAACGCAGCCCCAAAATTTCGTCGACTAAAGTTGAACATCCACACGCCCTCGCGTCATGGGCCGCATTTCTGTCGTGTGGATGTCGATACAGGCATAACTGGTGTTCGCGGAAATTGTCGCCACCCCGCTGCCAATATTTACGTCATTGCCGTCGGCTGTTCCAGCAATGATACTGTAGGACACTTCAATATCCTGTGGCACGGAATCCGAAGCGCTGATACCGGCGAACGCCGAATCGCCTTCCTCCACGATGACTCCAAGGACACTGATCTCCACGTCGTCATCGGAGTCACTGTCCGAAAGTTCCGAAACGGTACGCGACACCATTGTTACGCACCCAAATTCTGCGCAGCGAGCTGACAAGGCCCTCGATACTGGTGGATACTTTTCGACAAAAGAAAACATATATGCCTAGTCCCCTATGCTCGGTAACGAAGGATTGTACGGATACGCCGTTTTTAGAGAGCCGTCCTCGCGAAGCCACGCATATCCCCTCGTGACGCCAACATCGGTAATCTCCCCTGTCTCTCGGTGAATTCTGCCCAGACCCTGAGGGATGTCGAAGTAATTATTGGCGTTTAGCCAAGCTGTGTCGCCTCAGCGATCGGAAACCGCTATCAACACAACGGCCATTAATGCCTGCGCTGATTCGCGGGATGCCGTCATACCAACCAGCACTAAAGGTTCCAGAAGCCTGTGCTTAATCTGACAACAGCGGGCACAATCGCAGACACAAAGCTACGATCGATTTGGAATTGACCCGAGCGGCAGGAACATCGGCTGCGGAACCGGTCGATCGCCGAGGTTCCCGAGAAGCACATCGAGTGACTCAAAGCCGTACCGCTTATAAAACTCAATCGCGTCCGTTTTGGCATCGACCACCACGCCAACGCAACCCGTCCGTTCCGCCATTTCGCGGGCAAGATCAAATGTTGCTTTCAGAAGTCGCTTACCGATCAATATGTAAACGAAACGGGTTCTGCCCGGCGAACTTTTGAAAGACACGATCTAAGTCAACATCCCCGCTGTTGAACTGATCTCGTCGATCATCAGGACGCAGCAGACGAACCTCAATCACGATACAGCTCACGCGTCTCTGGTGAAATGTTCGCTGAGATTTGAGTCGACATTACGGTTCCTTTGCCAAACATAGCCCCAGTCTACGAAAACCCCATTCGTTCTACGCTTTTGTAGATCTCCGATTTCAGATTGTAGCTATTGAGCTATTGGCTTCGACATTGCAAGAAAACAGTGTTCAAGCTGTCGTAAGCGTTCAGGCACCCAAAAGGCGTCACACAAGGTTCGACACATCGCCTTCCGGCTTCGGCCAGTTCTTATCGATGTCCCAGCGAACCAGTCCTGACGCCCAAACTAAAGGTTCCAGCCACGATCCAGCCACCTTGGAATCACCCTAGAAGGCGGCTGGGTTCGGAGTTCTTAAGGCGTGTGGCCAGTAAGAATATACCATTTGACCTGAAGCCTGAAGCGCCAGCGAAGCCGATATCTTGTTCGGCTTCGCTGGCGCTTCAGGCTTCAACTGGTAAGATCGTAGCGACCGCTCGCCTAAGCATGTTCAGGCGTCGATCCGTTGTCATCAGCCAGTGTTTGCGACGTCTGCCGTGAGATTCACTGACGGCTTGCTGAGCGCTCGAAACTTAACGCTGTCTTTGTCAGAATGGGTTAATCGAAAGACTCCCGACCGTCTTCACCCAACGGCAAATCGCACGCAGAAGCAGTGAACAAAAACATGAGCGACAACAGGACAATGGAATTCGCGAGTCTGACACCTCTGAGGCAGAAAATTCTGCAGGTGCTGGCGGTGAGTGAGACAGAAATCAGCGTCAGTACGCTGCTGAGTATTCTGAAGACGTGTGGTTGGGCGGATGCTGCCACAAAAAGCGGATTTCTAACGCAAGTGGCTGTCAAGGAGGAACTGAAGTTTCTTCGTCAACACCAGCTCGTGAGTGCCACCACGCAAACGTTTGTGCTGGTTGAAATCGACAAACGCTGTCGGGATTTCGTTGTTCAAAAATCCGCATTGAACGGCGATTTGGAACCCATCACTGCGGCCGTTGAACCTCTCAGTGAACGACTGCAAAGAGACCAGCGGTATCATCGCCACGATGCCCCATTCTATACCGCAAGACGTCGAGCGAGGATTGCGTTTTATCGCGGCGATGTTCCGGCCTTCAACGCAGCCACGGTAATTCTCGCAGAAGCCCCTGCGATGAGGAAAAATCTTGGCTTGCTGAATCCGTTCAGTAAGGAAATCTACGACAGAACTCCGGTTGAACTTCAGGCCGCATTCCTCGTGTACGAAGCCTTCACGGCCGTTGTCAAAGGGAAGGGATCGGCTCAGGCGATTCAGGCGT
The DNA here is from genome assembly GCA_041688835.1 of Fuerstiella sp. Taxonomy (GTDB): domain Bacteria; phylum Planctomycetota; class Planctomycetia; order Planctomycetales; family Planctomycetaceae; genus Fuerstiella. Next base: position 8,888 of record JBDNHJ010000042.1, on the reverse strand, counting down.
ATGGCGAATTTGCTCAGTTGCATTCCCCACTGTCGGGCGCAGTCGAAGAATGGTGGGTCAATCTGCTGGCCGCGTGCGGAGATCTTGACGGACTCAGAAAACTGGCCGCTTCGGATAGTCTGCCCGCCATCGGTTGTCTGGCGTTTCTGACCGCAGAGCATGATTCCGCCGAAGCGGCGTTCAACGAATTGATCAGCCGACTTAGAAAGACTGTGGGAAAGAAAGTCGTCGTGTTGCCGGGCTTGCCTGGCCTGATGCACATGCTGCTGATCCTGCGAAAGAACGACACGCAGTCACGCGCGTTGCTGAAGTCGTTGTGTGCGGCGGCAGCGAAGGAATGGCCGGAGGATTGGAAAGCCATTCCAACGCTGATGATTGCCGCGATTAACTACGGAGATGCGCCGTCGGCAAAGACAAAAGCTGCGTTCAAAAATGTCCTGAGCGGAAACGTAAAATACCACGTGCCGATTGTTCAGGCGATCGCTGCACATCTCAATCAATGGTTCCTGCCTTCGGAACAATCCAACTATTCGACTTCGCTGACGGCCGCAGCCACTCACTTCGCTGAACTCGGAATGAACTGGCTGATCGCACTGTGTGAAGACGGAGCCGCTGTTGCTGGCAGTGCAGGTCAGGCGAAAACTCAGCACGGGACACGCCACACAAAACTCGGTACATTTCCGATGCTGACATGGGTTCAACAAACATCGCTGTGGAAACGAAAACTGGACTCATTGCGTGAGATCGTGGACGGAAATTCTGGCCGATTAAAATCCGCAGCTGGCAGTTCGATGTACGACGAACGGATGGCCTGGGAACTGGAGATTGGTGATTCAAAAACAACCGGCTACGCGTGTCCTCGACCGATCCTTCAGAAACGTTCGAAAAAATCATGGACCGGCGGCAGACCGGTCGCCCTAGAACGACTCTACAAAAACCATTCATCGCCGGAATACGCGTTTCTAACCGAACAGGATCGAGCCGTCTGTCGCAGCATCGTCGCTTCGGAAGTCTCGACGGGGTACTACAAGTACACAGAAACCGTTTACAACTTTGATTCTGGCGAGGCTCTGACAGCGTTGATCGGACATCCGCTGGTGTTTACCGAAGGCAATCGCACGCAGCCTCTGGAAATCACATCCCGGCGACCGCAACTGGTGATTCAACGCAAGGCTTCCGGTCTGCGGCTGGAACTGGATCCTCAGCCTTTCGGCGAAAACAGCATGGTCGTCGTCAAAGACGGATCTCACCGGTTGGTCGTCGTCAAGTTCACGCACGAACAACTGAAACTCGCCGGCATTCTGGAAGGCGCGCTGGATGTTCCTAGGAGTGGTGAAGCCGACGTGCTGGCGACAGCGAAGTCACTGTCATCGCTGTTATCCGTGCAGTCCGATATTACATTCGGCAAGGACGAAGCCGATGCGAACGTCAAATCGATCGATGCGAATGCTTGCCCACAACTGCATCTGTTGCCGTTTCACGCAGGTTTGCGAGCCGAATTTTTCGTCCAGCCGTTTGGCGACAGCGGGCCGTTTTTTGCTCCCGGACAAGGCGGCGAAAACGTGTTCGCCGAGTTGCTGGGAGAATCCGTTTCGACGCACAGAAACCTGAAACGCGAAACAAAGCTGGCTCAGGAAATCGTGGCCGCCTGTCCGGCTTTAGCCAACAACAGCGATGGTAAATTGTCCGCCGCAGAATTCTCGTTCGCCGACGATGCGCTGAACATGCTGCTGCAGATCGAACCGCTTCGAGAAGCTGGCAAACTGATCGTCCACTGGCCGCAGGGACAGTCTTTGCGCGTCGCTGGCACCGTGACGGAAAAGCAACTGCGAGTCAAAATTAAACGCGACAAAGACTGGTTTGCGGCGTCCGGCGAAGTGGTCGTCGACGAATTGCTGCAGATGGATTTCATGAAACTGATGGATCTGGTGTCCGCCAGCCCCGGCCGATTCGTGCAACTCAACGACGGTCGGTTTCTCGCTCTGACGGAACAATTTCGCAAACGGATCGCAGGCCTCGCAGCGTACGGCGAACGCAAAGGCGACACTTTGCGGTTTCCTCAAATCCGAGCGTCGGCGTTCAGCGATATCGACGACTGGTGTACGTTAAAATCCGACAAGCACTGGAAGGCGTGCCTCAAACGCATCAAAGACGCGGGTGATGTCGTGGCCGACGTGCCGTCAACGCTGAACGCCGAATTGCGAGATTATCAAATCGAAGGCTTTCGTTGGCTCTGCCGCCTGGCTCACTGGGGAGCCGGTGCGTGTCTGGCCGACGACATGGGACTTGGGAAAACTCTGCAGGCCATCGCCATGCTGCTGCGTCGAGGTGCCGATGGCCCGGCGCTGGTCATCGCCCCGATGTCGGTGTGCTTCAACTGGGAAGCCGAACTGCAGCGCTTCGCTCCGACGTTGAATCCACGCATGTTCGGGGCAGGTGACCGCGATGCCTTCTTCGCGGAACTCGGCCCGCGCGATGTGGTGATCACCAGTTACGGCTTGCTGCACACGGAGGCCGAACGGTTGCAATCCGTTCAATGGACCACCGCCGTTCTTGATGAAGCTCAAGCGATCAAGAACACGCTAACGAAACGATCGCAGGCCGCGATGTCACTGACCGCTGACTTCCGCATGCTCCTGACGGGCACGCCGATCGAAAATCATCTGGGTGAATTATGGAACCTGTTTCAGTTTATCAATCCCGGCCTGCTGGGTTCGATGGAACAGTTTCATCAGCGCTTCGCTCTGCCGATTGAACGTGATCACAACCGCGACGTCGGTCAACAACTCAAGCGACTGGTGCAGCCGTTTCTGTTGCGTCGCACAAAAACGCAGGTGCTCAGCGAACTGCCGCCGCGCATCGAAGTCACGGTGCCGGTAACACTCACCGATGAAGAAGCCGTCCTGTACGAAGCCGCCCGCCAGCGTGCGGTGCAGGAACTGGCCAAGGATTCCGATGCCAAGGGCAAGCATCTGCGGATACTGGCCGAAATCATGCGACTTCGCCGAGCGTGCTGTCATCCCAGCCTGCTGTTGCCCGAATGCAATCTGCCCGGCGCGAAGCTGACGGCGTTTTCTGAGACGATTGATGACCTGATTGAGAACAAGCACAAGGCGCTGGTGTTCAGTCAGTTTGTGGATCACCTGTCGATTTTGCGAGCCGAACTGGATCGCAAAAACATCGCGTACCAGTATCTCGACGGTTCGACATCAATGAAGGACCGTAAGAAGGCCGTCGATGCCTTTCAGAACGGCGAAGGCGATGTGTTTTTGATCAGCTTAAAAGCAGGCGGCACGGGATTGAATCTGACCGCCGCCGACTACGTGCTGCACATGGATCCATGGTGGAATCCCGCCGTCGAAGATCAGGCGGCCGATCGAGCTCACCGCATGGGGCAGCTTCGTCCGGTGACGATTTATCGCTTTATTACGCGCGGTACGATTGAAGACAAAATTCTGGCCCTGCACGCGACCAAACGCGATCTCGCCGACAGCCTGCTGGAAGGTACCGACACCACCGGTCGCCTGTCAGCGGAAGAACTGCTGGCGCTGATTCGTTAGGCGGATTTCGTTGATTTTTTTTGGCAGGCAGATTAAGGACAATGGCATCCGCCGGGTGCTGCGTTGGAAGCCGTGGGAAATAGGTCATGTCGCGGTCAGTATTAAGGTTAAGGCTTCTGACACCTTAATCGTACCAGCTCATCACGGTAGGCTTTCCAATTTGTGAACAACAACTCTGTGGGGCGGCGATGATCGCCTGAAATTCGCGGTTTTCATGCTCCAGTAGCAGTCGCCGGGCCTCGCGAAGTTCGAACAACCATCGAATTGACTGTTGGACAACGACTCCGTTGAATCGCTATGTTGCTAGGATGGTGGCCAGTCTTCGAAAAACGAAAGGTTTCCCGATGTCAAACGTGTTGGATGTTCCGGAAGTGCGAGCGGCGGCCGTCCGTTTGACGCCGGCTCAGTATCATCGACTCTATGAAATGGGCGTCATTCCTGAAAAAACTGAATTACTCTCCGGGATCCTGGTGAAAAAAATGCCTAAGTCACCGCTGCATACCTGGATGGTCATTTTTCTCCAACAATGGCTGGGAACGATCGTCAATGGCGGCTTGCACATTCGCGCTGAGCAGCCGCTGACCTTGAGTGACTCCGAACCGGAACCCGATCTCGCAGTTGTGACCGGAGATTTGAACGAGTACCGTTATCAGCATCCGTCGTCCGCAAAACTTGTCATTGAAGTGGCATTGAATAGCGAAGCGATGGATCGGCAGAAAGCCGAGATCTATGCCGCCGCCGGTGTGCAGGAGTATTGGATCGTACTACCCAGCAGCAAAGCAATTGCTGTCTATCGTAGCCCGTCGGATGGACTGTATCGCGAGTGCAGCGAGTACGGCATCGATTCTCCTCCAGCACCCTTGCTTGCACCCGATTCGGTCATTCCAGCGAGCGAACTGTTTGCTGGCTGAGAGAGCATGTTTATGCTCAGTCGCGAGATGTCTTGATGGTGATGTTCCCCAGATCTCGGTCTTCTCCGGGTTGGATGACGAGGTGGCGGAATGCTCGATCGATGATGCGATTGGAGGTCTCGACCTGCGCGGAGTATTTCCAATCGGGTGACAGGCCGAGCACCTCGAAACGCCCGTCATCGTCGACGAGTATCTTCGTTGGGTTGATCCGTTTTCCTTCAACGCTGGCCCACATCGCTGTCTCGTCGTCACTTTGAAAGTCACCATAGTCGATCGAAATTGTAGCATCGGTGATCGGTTCGCCATCTTTGTCGACAAGCCGACCGTGGACTCGTCCCGCAGCGGCCAGCTTGATCGTGAATTCCTTACCTTCTCCGTGTTCGACAATGGTGCCGCCCATTAGGCCTCGGCTTCGATCAAAGACGAAGACTTTGCGGCGTTGATCGGGAAGCAGGTCTTCGACGACGAAGCCTTGCGGCTGTTTGTCCTGCCATCCCCAGCGTTCGTTTCCACCGTAAATTTCGAGCTCAGCCGTCGCTGGTTTTCCATCGGGATTAAGGATCGTGACGGCGATCGGATTCGCTTTGGCGATCGGCAAATCCGCCTTCACGACAGCTTCGTTCGGCTGTGGTTCAACGAGTGCCAAGCGGTTGTAGTTGCCTGGCATCAGAAGAGTCGGATTCGTGTCGTAGTCCGGGAAGTTGCCATCGGGATTGCGATACTTGGCCAGTTCGAATTCGCCGTAGCCGCGCGAGTAGACCGACATTCGTGCGTGGTCGCGATTTCCGGTGCTCAACGCGATGACTCCCGGTGTCGGCAGGACGGGGATTCGATAGTTTCCATTGGAGTCCGTGAAGTTGCGACCGTCGAGATACGCTCAAGAACAGCCCGGATACTTCGCCTCCAGTTCGCGATTGCGAAACCAGTAGTAGCTGATTGCACTCTGGAAGGGTTCGTCGGTGGCGGCTTCGTAGGCTCGCCCTTCGGCCCAGACGCCTTGCTTCAATTGAAAGTCGATTTGGTAAGTGGCATCGTTGGACGTCTGCCTGTTTGCTTCGTCGGTTTTGGCCGTGGTTGGAATGTACGGAGCGCTGCGAGGCCCGTGGGCGAGAAACTGATTGCCGTCGCCAGCGGGCAGGCCATCAATTCGATAATTCCCCAATGCGTCCGTTGTTGCCATCCAGTGCTGGAGTTCGCGTGTGCTGGTCATTCGCTGGTCGTTGACGATATTGGTCTGTACGAGGGCACCGACGATTGGCAATCCGGTGTCGACATCGGTGACTTTCCCGCTGACCGCTGACGCAGGCCCGATCACCGCATCGAATTCCGGAGGATAGAGCTTCGTGGGCGGGTTGTAGTTATAGCCTTCTGCTTGTGGGACCATCACGATCTCGTTTCCGCCATCGTTTCGCACCACCAGGTTCGTGGACTCGAATCCTGGCCGCTCGACCAGCAGTTCAAAGAAACAATCGGCGGGCAATTCATTGAGCTGAAATCGCCCCTCAGCATCCGTCGTTGCTTTCGGCAGTGCATCACGAAGCGGCACCTGCGGGATCGAGTTGACAACGCTGGCGACGTCACGAATGCGATACTCGTCCGTATCAGGTTCCGGATCGACGGGACGGAAATTACGAAGGCCACCGTTCTTTATTCTGAGCTCGCGTTTCGAAAACCAGCGAATGCGAACGCTCGCTTCCGCAATGGGCTGTCCATCAATATCGATCAACCGCCCCGACACTTTGAGCCCCTCAGGTTCGAGCTTGACGGGTTCGCCTAGACCAGGAAGGTTAGCGTTTTGTTCTGGCCAATCCGGTTCAACTCCGGCCAAAGCACCAAACTTTCGTGGACTCGTGTGCTCGAACGCGTATCCATTGGCACGAACAACCATTCTTTCACGCATGTCCCAAATGGCAACTTGATCCGGGCCGGGCGGAATACGTTTCAGTTCAAACTGGCCGTTCTGATCGGTGACGACTCGCACCGGCTGCATCGGAGCATCGTCGTAAACTCGACTACGCCACCAGTAAACCTCGGCACCGGCGAGCGTCCCATTGCTACCGAGAATCGTTCCCCGGATCACACTCAGCGGAACAGCGTCAACGGATGACTTCACAATTGGCACCGTCTCTTCGACTGGCTTCGCGGACGTTTCCGTTTGCTCGTCGGGGCTGATGGGTTCAACGGGCGGCGGGGCCGCGACGATGGTCGCGGGAGTGAACGACATTCCCGCAATCAAAATGGCTGCCAATGAGAGTGTCGCCGCCGACAGTCTGGCTCCCACGCCAGCTTGCAGCGAAAGGCTGCGACCACTGTCCATGATGCGCATCACGCGGTGTTTGAGCATGCTGTTTCCCGAAGCGATTCCTACTGCAGAACCGAGCGGGACATCACATCGCTCGGCCAAGTCAACCAACCGTCGCACATAACTTTCCCGCGATGCACCCAGCCCCACGGCATAGTCGTCGCACACGTCTTCAGCCGTTCCTTCGATCAAGTCGACCAGTCGCCACAACAGTGGCTGGAAGAAGAACAGCGACAACGCCGCATGGTTCAGCATTCGCACCAACACGTCGTGACGCTTCAGGTGAGCCAGCTCGTGGGCGAGCACATCGCGAATGCTGCCGTTGGGGCTGTCACCTATCGTGGCCTCCTGGTCACTGCAAAGATGGATCACCGGATTCCAGATTCCGGTGAGGAATGGGCTTTCAAAATACGGGCTACAAACGACTCGAGGTGGTTTGACTTTGAGTTCGCCTGCCATGCGTTCGCAAAGCTGCTGAATCTGAACGTCCGCCGGAACGCTATGCTTCAGCGATCTTTTCAGCGACCGATAGGCTCGGATATGCCGAATCAGTAAGCCCAGAGAAACCACCAGCCAGACCGCAGCAAAGGCGGACTTGCCAGCGAATTCCCATCCACTTGAGGCGAAGAGACTGGCATCTGACGAATCGAATATCGGTTCGCTATCGGTCGGTTCATGCCGACTTGGATCGCTCGACAAACCATCAGGCTGTAGAGGTGAGTTGATGTTCGCCAGCGTGGCTGATTCATCGGAAAGTACCGTTGGCGTTTGCATGGGAAGCGTGCCATCAACAACGCTCGTCGGGTCTGTCTGTCGTGGAAGCGATTGCATCGGAAGAGAAGCCTAGGTTTGAACCACCGGTTGCTGATTGAGACCGGTTGGCCACCAGCCGTCGACGTGAGTCTGCTGCATCGCCATCGTTACCAGTGGCGACACCAGGATGGCAATCATCGTGAACCGATAGATCACCGACAGCACTGCGGCGTCGCGCAGGCGACAAAGTCGAACGGCGGCGAACGCCAACAGAATCAGAAACGTGGACTGCACCAGAGACAGCAATCCGAACTGCCAGATGGTTTCAACGGAATACACAATATCCATGGCTATCCCTGCTTTCTGGCTTGACGGTTGATCAATTTGCGAAGGTCGGCCAGTTCTTCTGACGACACGTCTTCGCTTTGCAACAAGTGGGCGACTAGGCCTTCAACACTGCCGCGAAACACGCGTTTCAGCAGGTCGTGAGTGGCCGATTGCTTGAAATCCGATTCTTGGATCAGCGGATAGAAGGTGAAGGTGCGGCCTTCGGTTTTGTGATCGACCGCCTGCTTTTCTTCTAGGCCGCGCAGCAGCGTTTGGACGGTGCTATGGGCGATCGGTTCGGATTCGTTGATTTGGTCGGTGATTTCGCGAGCCGTCGCCCGTTCACGTTCCCACAGCACCTGCATGATCAGCAGTTGCACTCGTCCCAATTGCGTGGCGGTCATTGACTGTCCTCGTGTTTCACATGTCGTTTACCACACTAAATCTAACGTAGTAAACATCAGGTGTCAATCGGCGAAGTCAACTTCTCCGCAATCAAGGCATCTATGTCGCCGCGTGTGTCACCATTCCAGATGAATCTGTCCCGGTACGGCGTGTGACAAGCGACGGAGTTGATTCTGCGATGAGGCGTCAGCCGGTGCCGTGCCAACGCCTTGTCTTCCGTCAACAGACACCGTGGGGGTAAACCAGTCGATTTTCCGCGTTGTCAGATTCATGGATTCCGGCGAACTTCGAGACCACAGCAGAGGCTGTTGCGGAGGAATGATCCGCTCATCCGCTGTTCCGGCAAGGGCAGTGATCGGTTTGTCGAGACCTGTGCCCGAATAGCCGAACACGTCCCCTGTGACAGGAACGTGCAAATAGACTGGTGAAAATCCTGCCCGGCCCGCGTGAAACTCCTGCCGCCATTCGGTCGCCAGCAGGTCCTGCAGCGAATTCGGAAATTCTCCATGCTGACGTCGCCATGCCTGAAGTTCCAAGATCAGCAGCGTGGCTCGTTCGTCGGTGAGCGTCGCGACGAAGGTTTGAAATTCGGGAGACCCGCGAAGCGGCTCCGACCGCAGAACTGGTTCG
>JBDNHJ010000292.1:0-2658 GCA_041688835.1 Fuerstiella sp. | reverse complement strand
TGCTCCGCACTGGATGTCGTACTTTAACGAAGCAGCGGGTGGCCCCGAAAATGGGCACGACTGGCTGGTGGACAGCAATATCGATTGGGGCCAGGACATTCTGGGACTGAAATGGTGGCAGGATGAGCATCCGGAAGTGGACCTTCAGGCGGCGTTGTTTACTGGCTTCGATCCGAAAGACATTGGCTTGAAGTTTCGGTTGCCAGCTCCGTATCTCAAAGACGAACCAGAGGTTGTCAGCAACGACGGCTTGCGAGGTCCTCAGGCGGGCTGGTATGCCATCAGTGTGTGCCAGTTGAAAGGTCACAGCTTCAGCGTGCCGAATGGTGATGGTGACTGGGTCTGGTCGGATGGTCACTTCACGTATTTCATGGATCACTTTGAACCGGTGGACATGATTGGATATTCCATCTACATCTATCACATCACCGAAGCTGAGGCGGCCGAAGTGCGCGAGCGGTTGGCTCAGGAAGAGGAAAACCCCGTTGGCGAACAACAATTGGAGATGGCATCATCATGAATTCACAACCAACTTTTCGAACCGTGTTGAAGTCTGACAGCCTGACTCCTGCGGGCGTGTCTGCTCAGAACGATCAGCAGAAGTGTCTGCGGGCGGCAGCTCGCAGCGGGTTAAGGGCCGCACCCTTGTTCGGGATTTTTCTGTTAGTCGCGACGGGATGTTCTCGCTCAAACGATCAACAATTCGCAGATCGCGTGCAACTGGTGCGTGACGGCAAGTCGAATGTGATCGACATTCGGGACAAGCCGCTCTCGGCCAATCAGGTTCTGGAGCAACTCGGTCAGACCGTGGGGTTACGAAAACTAAACCTCGACAACAGCCCGATCACGGACGATGGTCTGCGATCTTTGGGCTTGATGCCGGACCTACGTGAACTGTCTCTCACACGGACGCTAGTCACAGACGCTGCGTTGCCGATCATTGTCGCCCAGTTTCCGAGTCTGGATAATTTGCGGCTTGATCGCACGGCCATCACCGACACGCATTTGGATCACCTCAGCAAGCTGACTGCGTTGGAAAAGCTCTCACTGTTTCGTACGCGAATCACGGACGGCGGCTGTCCCAAGCTCGCGAAGATTTCTTCTCTAAAATCACTCAGCCTAGCGGAAACACGAGTGACCGATGTGGGGCTCGCCGCGTTGCACGAAATGCCGCTGCTGGAATCTGTTTCCGTCTGGAAGACGACCGTCACCGACGATGCGATTGAGGATTTTTCGAAAGTGAAGTCGACGGTCAAAGTGAGTCGTTAGTCCATTGGCAGTGAGCGGGCAATGACTGTCGTCGTGGATCTTGCTAAAGATCCGTCCGCGAAGGGATCTTTAGCAAGATCCACAACGAAAATCCGACCGTTAAAAAGCCTGTTTCAAAAAGGTGCACCATGAAAATGACATCACACAGCTCGGCGTTGATCAGCACCACGGCCCGTGATAGGCGGGCGGCGTTTACCTTGCTGGAGTTGCTGGTCGTGATCTCGATCATTTCGGTCCTGATGGCGTTGATCCTACCCGCGATCCAAAGTGCTCGTCGCTCTGCCCGGCGCGTGGAGTGCATGAACAACCTCAGAAATCTGGCTGTCGCGATGACGGGGCGTGTCGAGGCGCACCGGCGATATCCGGCGGCCGGTTATTGGGCCGGGATTCCGGGAAGTCGGTATCCCAGTCACAACTGGTGCGTCGACCTGCTGGCTTACGTCGATCGACAGGATCTGGCAGACCGCTGGGACTTCGACGCCGCGTACGTTGATGCCCCCAACAGTCAGCTCGGCTCCACTCAGATCCCCGTCTTCGTGTGCCCGGAAGATGCCAGTCAGATGGGCGGCGGTGATTTGAGCTATGCCGTGAATGGCGGAATCGGTTACTCGACGTTCTTGAACAGCGTCCACGATGTGCCTGTGGATCCGTTTGGCAATGCCATCGACTTGAACGGTAATGGAATTCTGGCGGTCGCCGCGAATCAGCCCGACGGGAACCCCACAGATCGCACGATTCTGAAGCACATGGGTCTGTTTTTCATGGAAAATTTTGGAGAACACAAAGGCGTGGTCCGACATCACACCACAAATTCAATGCGGGATGGTTTTTCCAATACGCTGATGTTGCTGGAAAACGCGCGTACCGGAAGAAACCCGGCACTGGCCGACGAAACGTGGGCGACCCCGTTTGCCCATAAAACGGCCGTCTTTTTTAGCCCCGACGTGTGCAGGGCGAACGTGTGTCAGACTGATTCAGTGGACTATCATCGATCGAACACCGGATCGTATAGAATCAATGCGGGATTGCTGTTGGCCGAAGGCAAAGCACCGTTTGCCTCCAGCGATCATTCTGGCGGAGTCAATGTCTCATTCGCGGACGGCAGTACGAACTTGTTGTCTGAAGACATCGATGGAGATGTCTATGCCGCGCTGTTCAGCCCTTCCAGCCGCGTTTTGGACAATACGGCTCTGCAACAGATCATTCCATCGTCGGATCAGTTCTAAACACGCTCAGCATCCCAGCAGAGTAAGCGTCCGGGGAAACCATTCTTGCCAGTGTCGATAGTCTTGCGTCCGGTGTAATTCCGGTCTGTGGATTTTTTCTGGCGAGGTGAGATATGAGCGAGCGGGAGCAGGTTTGGCGTGAGCGGATTGAGTGGCAGCAGTG
>JBDNHJ010000006.1:0-4519 GCA_041688835.1 Fuerstiella sp. | reverse complement strand
CGCCCACCTCGTCGCAGCACTCGGCCACCGTCAGCCCCGAACACTGCTGCCACTCAATCCGCTCACGCCAAACCTGCTCCCGCTCGCTCATATCTCACCTCGCCAGAAAAAATCCACAGACCGGAATTACACCGGACGCAGACTACCGACACTGGCAAGAATGGTTTCCCCGGACGCTTACGGCCAACCGTTCCTTCAATTGGATTCCCTGATCGACGAAGTTGATGAAAGTGAGGCCGGTACCGTCCTAATTGGCCGAATTACACGCGGCAACAGCGATCTCAGTGATTCCCTTGTTGTTGACTTGCACTGGGATGATTTGACCGGCCTCAACTTGCCGCAGTTTGTCACCATTCCAAGTGGTGAAGCAACTGTCGATATCTTTGCCACACTTCAAGACAATATGCGAATTGATGGAGATCGATCAACCACGATTCAGGCCTCAACGCAGGGGTACGCATCTCAAGAAATCTCTCTCACTATTTTGGATGACGATGTTGCCGGAATGTTCATCTTCGAAAGTGACAATTCAACGTCTGTGAGAGAACCGGCTGGTACGGACACGTTGAGTGTATCCTTGAGTGCTGAGCCGGAATCCAACGTGGTCCTCGAGGTATCCAACAGTCTGGCTGATCAGGTTTCTCTAAATAGAAACGAGTTGCTATTTACTCCGAGTAACTGGGATCAAGCCCAGGAGGTGATCCTGATAGCCTTAGATGACAATCTTGTGGAGCCTGACCTTTCAGGACAGCTGACGATCTTCGTCAGTGCTGCCGAGTCGGATGACGCTTTCGACGGGATCGCTCCCCAGGTCGTCGGATTTGCAGCTGAAGATGATGAGACAGCAGCATTCTCCGTATCGCAGTCGGATGGCGACTCGGTTGTCGGTGAAGATGGCAGCTCCGACACTGTTTCAGTCGTTTTGGATGCACGCCCCACTGCGGACGTGTTATTCCATGTCAGTCCCATTGATGGCTCAGAAGTTTCTGTTCAGCCGTCTGTCTTGGTGTTCACTTCCGGCAACTGGAACGTACCACAGGACGTCATACTGACAGGAGTAGATGATCAAACAGTCGATGGAACGATCAATTCGATCGTCGGTGTGAGTGTCAATACGTCAGCCAGTCAGCCAGAGTTTCGCACTCTTGATGCCGTCGGCATTTCTGTTGCAACGACGGATAACGATGTTGCGGCTTTTCGAGTGACTGAAAGCGGAAACTCGACTGCCGTGAGTGAAGCCGGAGGCGCGGATACCGTGGCAGTTGTCCTTGATCGCCAGCCACTCACGGACGTTGTGATCGCAGTGACGAGTGCTGCAGACCAAGAGGTTCACGTCACTCCGGCCACCCTGGTCTTTACCCCCGAAAACTGGAACCAGACTCAACTGGTGACCGCAAGTGCTGTCGATGATCGTCGAGTCGATGGAAGCCAGTCTGTATCCATTGAGTTTGATGTTGACGATGCTCAGTCCGACTTCGCCTTTGCAAGTCTTGAAAGCCAGTCAGTCACCGTCACTACAACTGATGACGATACGGCGGGATTCACGCTCAGCAAAATTACGGCGACAGTTTCTGAAGACGGCACATCGGTTGTGGACTTGTTCACGGTTGTGCTGACGTCTGAACCAACGTCCGAAGTGTTGCTGGATCTGTCGCTGAGTGCCAATCCGGATGCGGCCATCGACATAGCCTCGGTGACGTTTACGTCGGCCAACTGGAACGTTGCCCAAACCGTTAACGTGACAGGCGTGAACGATGACATTGTCGACGGCGATGAAACAACAACCATCACCATGGCTGTTAACGATGCGGCGTCCGATGATGTTTACGATGCCCTGGCCGATCAGACGGTTACGGTCACCACAACCGATGACGAGCTGACAGGCAGTCTGGACATTGACGGCGACAGCACCGTCAATCCGTCGACGGACGGCATTTTGGCGTTTCGCTATCTGTTCGGTGTCCGTGGATCAGCACTGATCGCAGGCGCCGTGGCGTCATCCATGACGCACGAAGAAATTACAGCGGTTTTGGATAGCTCGACCGACACGCTGGATGTGGATGGCAGCGGCGATCTGAATCCGTCCACCGACGGCATCTTGCTGTTCCGTTATCTGTTTGGCGTCCGCGGGGCCGCGTTGATTGCGGCGGCCGTCGACACCGAGAACGGCACGCGCACCACGGAACCGGAAATCGTGGCTTGGCTCGACCAGTTCCTGCTTCCCGTACCTGCGCCTGCATCGTCAACTGCCAGTACCAATGCCGCTGGGCGATCGTCGAACGGAAGCGATGCGAGCCTGTCAGATGCAGGCGCGGCTGTGTCAGGAAAATTGGCGACCGCCGTTGAGTCCGGTGGGTCATTCGTGGCTGCAGCGACGACCACGACTCAGGCGCCGCAACTGTTCGACTCACCCGTCGCTTCTGGCAACCAGGCCGCTGCGGAAGCCAGCCCGACAGACCTAACTCCCACGCTGTCATCTACGTACTTCCGATCCTGGATGAATGTGGTCAGCAGCAGTGCTGTCCACTCGGGCACGTCGTCCGCCGCAGGCGAATCGGCTGGCCAGCTGGATTCCCGTGTATTGGACAACCTCACCATCGAAGACCTGCAGTCCGGCGAAGGCATCGCTGCTCATCTGTTGGACACATCCCAAAGCCGAATCCGGCTGAGCCGCACGACAGCCGTCACGATGAAGCGGCCCAGTCCGGCGAAAAATTGACCGACACCCAATCCGTCGATCGAGTGATGGAAGCATGGACTGCGGACATGTCATTTTCTCCGGCCTGATGCGGCGCGCCCGCTCGGCGCAGGTCTCCGTGGCGTTCGGACGTTGTGGTGAACGGGGACGGGGACGGGGGCACGGTGGAGACCTGCGGTCAATGGTGTGCGGGGTCAGGAGACCCGCGCATAGCGCGCTCAGCACCATCTGAACGTGGTTGATGCCCTTGATTGACGCCGAAGGCCTCGGAACTGTTGTGTGAGCCACGACAAGTTTTCGAGTACAAATGAGTGTTGCTAAAATGAAGAACAGTTTCGCCAGAGTTTTGCGTAGTTACAGATCTTTGGAACGCAGAAGTCGACGACATAACCTGCGGGTAGCCTCAGATTTGCTGGAAGCTCGCCTGTTACTCGCGGCAACGCCGGGGCTCGTTGACAGCTTCGAGAATGGTCTTCCAGACCATTGGTCGATTCCCGAATTGGGCGGTGAGGGCCGCGTTTCCGTCAGAAATCTGGTTGCCGAGTCTCTGATAGAAGTTGAGCTGTCATCTCAGTTTACCACGACTGGCAATGAGAACGCTCTCGTATTTGATTCATCGCGAGCGTCGGGTGATACCGTTGAAGACCTGAGCCTTGCAATTTTGACCGTCGACATTTCAGGGGTTTCTGACTCACTCTTGACCTTTCATCAGTTGGAAGGATTACGAGGGGACATTAATCACGAGTTACCCGACCAGCATGACTTGATGGCCAACGGAGACGGACTTGACCGACTGACCACGCCATCCGTGAACAGCCGATAACCAAAACAACCACCCATTTGGATCTGTGCGAGATTCGAGACAGTTACACCCTGAGACAAGGAACGCATCATGAATGGCAGATCGACATATGTTTTAGATTTTTCAAACAGATCCTTGGCTGCCGCCATCTGCTCAGCCAGTCAAAGAAGGGCATTGAAATCCAAGTCTACTGCGCGATCATCGCGTGCATGCTGATCAGCCTGTGGACGAACCGCAAACCGACTCTGCGAACTCACGAAATGATTTGTTGGTACTTCTGCGGCATGGCAGAAGAGGAAGAACTCCTGGCTCACATCAACCGGCTCGACAAACAGACGGACTGATCTCGCGGGGCGACGCGTCGTCTTGCCTGCCGAGGCTCACGCTGCGCCGATTTCTCTGCGGTATCGGCCAACGGCCCCACAACCAGCCAGTTGAGGAACCCGGTCGACACCGATCCCTTGAAGATTCTACCAATCTCAGCGGAGACAGCACGAAGCGTGCCGAACACTATTGAGAATGTCCCCTTATTCTCTTCTGCCGCAGCGGAAAGTGACCCGACCCTCGCACCCGCGTCCAGCAAACGGACTTCCGGATGATTTCCGGCTAACAATTCAGCCACGAGTTTGGCGACGGGCGGGGGACTCATGAACTGCCCAAGCTCTGACTTCCGCTTTCAATCAAGTCCTCGATTTGCATCGAGTCTCAACAAATCCACGCGATCTAACAGGCTCGCATCCATTTCGAACTTTGACATTTCTTGTTTTTCGGCTTGTTCTGTAGCGGGCTAAGAGGTTTTAAGGAGCTTGCAATTACTATGCTTCAGCCACTTTCTCGTGCTGGATTCTATACCGTCGCTCACGGTCACGAAACGTAGCTGTGCATTTTGCGCACGTGTGCTTTTTACGGGGTTTGGGAGTCCGCATGAGTCTTTGGAACGGCCGTCAGATCAACCGGCTCAGGTTGGCGGAGCTCTTTTTCCTTGGATTGCTTCGAGTTCCAGTTCAAAGAGCGACTTT
>JBDNHJ010000291.1:0-4975 GCA_041688835.1 Fuerstiella sp. | reverse complement strand
GCGGTCAACGACACGCCAGCAACAGGCGACGATCCGGACACAGAAAACACGGTCGCCCCGTTTGCTACGGCAAAGTTACTGAATCTGGACACGAGTGCGCTTCCATTGCACGCCCTGCGCGATTCATTGTTCGAGGTTCAGCCGGACGGCACGGCGTCGTTTAACAACGAGAACACGGCAACTTCCAGCGTGGACACATCCGCTGCAGAAGAAACCGACGATGACCAGTCGCCTGAATTGATTGACGCGGCAAACACCGTAGTGCTCAGCCAAACCTACACGAGCCCCGATGATTGGGTTGTTACGCAGTCGATTAGCAATGCTTGGGGAACGCCCGCACCGACCGGGGCCGACGACCAGTCGGATGGCTCGGCAGCTGTTGGTGGCTCCGACGAAAGCGATGCTGCTTCACCCGCCGAACCCATGCGAGGGCAAGGCACTGAGACGTATTCCATCACGGTCATCAACGGCACCACCAACATTACGTCGTACAGCATCAGCGAATCGTTTTCGTTTGGGGCGGGAGACGCGATTCCCGAAGAATGGATCGGTGCCGCGACTTCCAGCGTCAACGATCAGCCTGATGAACTTCAGGCTCAGCCAGCGGATGACGGACCAGTCGTGTATGGAGCTCCACCGGCAGACTCAGGGACAGAAGCTGAGTCGTCAGTCACCGACAGCGGTGCCACATCGACGATCGTGGCACCCACCGCTGAGCCGACGGCTGAGAAACAGAAGCGTGGCTTCACAACGTCTTCCAACATGGAAACCGTGGTGATCGAAACTAAGATCATGATGGATGACGGGCAACCCGGTATTCAACGGGTCATGACCATCAGTTTTTCAGCTTCGTTTTCGTGGCACGACGGCGACACTATCGACCTCACAGCACCGCCCAAAACGACCAAAACAGAAACCGCTTCGGAAAGCAGCGGTTCAGAAAGCAGCCAGCCCGTGACATTTGCGGGTGATGCGGCAACCGACCCCGTCACATCGCAATCGACACCATCGACAACCACTCCAGCCAGTACGCCAGACATTGAGCACACGTACACCTACAACGCCTTTGCCAGCGGTTCGATTGCGGGGTCATTCTCCGTAACAACCGTCTACCCCGAATCCAGCGGCCTGCTGGGTCTGCTGACCGGACAATCCTCCACCAGCTTCAGTTTCGGGATGTCGGCCATGGCCGGCGGCAGTTCCACTCGCAAGTTCACGATGAAAGAAAGCTCAGCGTCCGGCGACGCTGCCAGTGAAACCGACGAACATTTGGAGGTGGATATCTCGGACGAAACGTCATCGTCCCACTTCACCGGATTTAGCTTCTCGATCGGAAACGCCGGCCAATCAGCAGCAACTGGCACCGGGGCCACCGCAGATTCCAGTTCCGCGGCGAACAGCGAAATCACAGCATCCAACCTGCAACCGCAGGACGGAGACGTGGTCGTCACGCCGACAATCACACCCAAAGCGGGCGAACAATCCGCCGCCGACATGGTAGCGAATGGGGTGTCGGGCTTTCAGATTGGGTTCGACGCGAACAGCTCAAGTTCCAGCACCAAGGACTTCCAGTTTTCGGAACTGACGCGACAGCTGAATTCAGATTATTGGGGCGAAGGCCACAGCAAAGTCACTGTCAACGATTTTCAGCACTCTGAGTCAAACAGTATCATTAGCGTCGGTTTTGGTGGTGATTCAACACATTTGGAAATCAGCCGCAGTCAAAGCAGCGAAACAAATATCTTAATGCAATCCGATGACTACAGTCTCGGTCGGTACATGACCGAAGACGACTATGTGGTCATGCAGGATCAAGTTTTGTACAAGGAAGTCGGCAACTCGTCCAGCGAATTCCGCATCGCTTTCGGTGACGTGCAAGACGCAGGCCGAGTCAACGAATCAGACTCCAGCCTGTCAATCAAAGGCGAGGTGGTTGAACACATTGACTACGACGGCTGGTTCAGCACCGTCACGCGGACCTACATTTTCCGCGACGGACTGGAAGGCAAGACCCCAGCCGTCCCGTCGGGTTCGACGAACGACATCGCGCAAGTGACGATGATCGATCCGCCCGCTGACGAAACCAGTTCCATCATTCGAGATACGACGACGTACACAGACAACTCCGGAACCACGGTCGTCGTGCACATTGAAGGCGTCCCCGGCGACGACGGTGCCACTGAACCGGATGGCTCAGAAACTAGCAATCCAGAGAACGACGGTACAGGCTATGAGACATACGACGGCACAACGGATGACGGTGACACGGCCGCTGCCTCCACCGACGATCCTGAAAACTCTAATGGCACATCCGACTACGGGTTTTTGCCAATCGCAAAACCATCGGTCACCAATCCGCCGGGCGTTCCAGAAGGTGGAGCCGTTGACCCTGAAACTGGCAATGTCTACGACGCCAACGGAAACCTCTTCGGCAAGCTTGATGCCGACGGGAACGTCTATTGGCCAACTGAATGGCCACCCGGCTACAACGGGGGCGATTTGGGCGGCGCGTCTGGTACGCAATCGACTGAAGAGGAAACCGGGACGCTAGATCGCGTTCAACTCGTCTTGGACGGAGCCGGACTCTGGCCCGGGGTCGGAATCGTCCCAGATGCCCTGAACGCCCTAATCTCCCTTGGCCGCGGAAATTGGGGCGATGCGGGAATGAACGTACTCGCGATGGTCCCTCTAATAGGCCAAGGAACCAAAGGTGCTCAGCTTGCCACCAAGGCGGTAAAGGCTGCAGACAAAGCAAGAGCTGCTGCAACGGTTGCAATCAAGAAGATTGGCGACCTTTCCGGTGCAGAAAAAGACATCCTGAAGGGAATCTGGGATGGCGGCCACAGATCCAGACTTCCTCTTAAAACTCGGCAGCAGCTGGCCGACTATTATTCTGGAGTTGCGGCGAAGAACCCAGCAGGGTCAGCACAGGCCGCGTTCAATCAAGCGCGAGCAGATTATCTGTTAGGGTACGGCCCAAATCCCGGAAGGTCGGTGAACGCATTCGCTGAGCTTTTCGGAATCCCGAAGTTCAGAGGCAATTGACAATGAATCAACTTGAATTTAACAACTCGAGAGACGGCGCGATATTCATTCAGGTCGATCCTTGGGCTTGTCTTTACAAGCTTGAGAAAGGCGAACGTATTGAATTCGCGTTTGGTGAAAGCACAAATGAGTCTTTCAGTATTGATGAATACGACGAAGAAAATCGTATCCTGACATTGGAATGCGAGGAGTTCTTTGTAATCGTTGATGGAAAGCGAGTCCATTGGGAGCAGTTCCAGTCAAACGTCAAGAATTAGGGTGACATAAAGGAGGGTGACATAAAGGTGTCAGGAACCGTTGATTGACACTTGAGCGGGACATGGCTACTGTTGCTGGATGGGCAGACCAAAAAGATCATCGCCGGGCGGATTGGTGTATCACGTTTTGAACGGTGCCAATGCCCGGATGCCAATCTTCACGAAGGATGAAGACTTCATTGCCTTCGAGACGGTGCTTCAAGAAGCGGTAGAAAGCATCAGAAGGGTCAGAAAGCATCAGAAGGGTCAGGTCTCTTTGATGAAAATGTCGAGGCGAGCAGCATGATTTTGCTCGAGTAACATGAAGGTATCTAAGCTGCTATCGTACGTTCCGGGAATCGCCAGAAAAAAGAAAGGTGAATAAGGGGACATTGGAAAGCGAATAAGGGGACATTGTACTTTTCCATAAAGTAGCATGTCCCGAATGGCACTGCCGCAGGATTTGGTTCAGATTTGCGCAGCGTGAGGGCTCGCGGTGACCGCGACAGGATTTTTTTGTGTCATGGTCCCGCGTTGAAGGAAATCGGAATGTTGGCTGGACGTCCTGATCGGTAAACTTCTCGGCGGCTGGACCTTCCCTGCATCTGAGTGCGTAGAAACATCTGACTAGGGAAGGTCCATGTCTTTTACGCCACTAGCCACATTTGACGCATCATCATTTTTGATCTTTCAGCGTTCGTTGATGCAGAGCGACGAATTGCCACTGAAAGAAGTCGTGGACAGCGATCGATTCGCTCAGGCATTTGAAAAACGTTGTGTGGATTTCGGCGATGAGGAAGGTGTTGTCTATACGCCGGCCATTACCTTGTGGGCGTTGGTTTCTCAAACGTTCTTTGCCGGGGCGCAACGAAGCTGCAAGGCGGCTGTGTTGCGAGTCGCGTCGTTGTGGGCGACTTTGGACCGAACGGTGTGCGGCACGAACACCGGAGCCTACTGTCGTGCTCGGCAGAAAATCCCTTTCGAGGTCGTGCGTGACATCACCCGTCAAATCGCTTGCGATGCCGAAGCCGGAATTAGTCACACGGCCGTCGATGAAGACCCGGATGTGAACCTGTCACCACGCGTCGTCAAAGAGGTCCGCGCACATTCGAATGGCGGTCGTGTGTTGTTGCTGGATGGATTCACGATCACAGCCGAAGACACGCCGGAAAACCAAGCAGAGTATCCTCAGAATCCCGTTCAGAGGGAAGGAATCGGCTTTCCCATTCTGCGTTGCGTTACCTTGATTTCTCTGTACACCGGCATGCTGTTTGACGTGGCTTTCGGACCGTACAGTGGCAAGGAAACGGGCGAAACGGCATTGATGCGTCAACTCCTGAACGTGCTGCGACCTGACGACATTCTCGTGGCCGACTGTTACCTCTGCACGTACTGGCTGATCGCCGCCTGCCGACAACGAGGCGTTCACATTGTGATGAAAAATCATCACAAGCGTGAGGACAACCCCGCCAATTCGATTCGTCTTCGTGACGGAGAACGCCTAGTGACATGGACTCTTCCGTCACGCCCCTCTTGGATGAGCAAAGAAGAAGACAAACAGCAACCGGCAACGCTTGAACTTCGCCTGATTGATGTGAACGTCCACCGCAACGGCTTCCGTCCGAGCCAGTTCACAGTCACCACAACGATGACCGATGACGAGCAATATTCCGGCAACTGGATTCGATCAATTT
>JBDNHJ010000290.1:0-11788 GCA_041688835.1 Fuerstiella sp. | reverse complement strand
TGCCAGCTGCAAAGCCAGCGGACGTCCAATGGCCCCCACACCAATCACGGTCGCCGTGACTTGATTCAAGGCTTCCTCGGGCACTAGTTCCTGCTGACGAATCAACCGTTGGCGGCGCACATTCGTGCCCATCGGTCCTCCCGCTAGGACTGAATCGTAGTCGTCCCTCCCAGGACGGAATCACTGTTCAGTTCAAGTCAGATCGGAACCATGCACCGGCGCGACTTCGTTTTGTCCAACTTCCAGTTCAGGTGTCAGCAGAGGAGACGCGTCAATTCCTTCGGCGTCCATTAGCTCGACAGTTCGTTCCAGTGCCTTCAGCAGGCCGAGACATTCGATGGGGTCGAGGGTGTCGAGTCGTTTTAGGAATTGTTCGTGCAGTGGTGTCGGCAGATTCTCGATTCGCTGACGACCATTGTCAGTTAGTGAAACGCAGACACGTCGTCGATCTTTGCTTCTGCGTTCGCGGCAGATGTAGCCACTGCCTTCCATCTTGTCCAGAATTCGCGAGACAGTTGGTGCCGACAGCTGAACGGCGGCGGCGACCATCGCAACGGTGATCTCCGTATCGTCTGGGAACTCCGAGATTGCCTTGAGGCACAGCATCTGTGGAACGCTGACTCCCGCGTGTTTGCCGACGGCACGTGAGTGTTCAGAGGTTCGGCGAATAATCCGCCGAATCGCTCGCAGAATCTGAAAGCCAATAGAATCCAGTTGCTCCAAGTTGAACCCGCCTCGAAAAATTAACACGGACTACCAGCAGTGGCTGTCATCAAGACTGCCACAAATCAATCCCTTTCAGGATCATTTCCACAGCGATGGTACCGATCACCAAAGCAGAAGCACGCCCGACCGCTTCCATATATCGCTGCAGCAGCTCTTCGCTGTGACCCTGAAGATAATCGAAAATTCGCTTCGTCGCTATCAGCATCAGGCAACTCGCCAACAACGCGACAACGATCGACAACCATGCGAGCCCCACTGGCAGCTTTGAGCCAGCCAGCACGCTGGCGCTGATGGTGCCCGGTCCGATCAGAAAAGGCATCGCGATCGCTCCTGCCAAATGCGCTGGATCGCCGCGTAATTCACCGATCATCTGCACGCCAAAAACGATGGCCCGAATTCCGATCACCAAAAAGACGATCCCGCCAAAAATCAGAAAGGCGGCAAAGCGAACCTGCAGGATGTTCGAAAAGAACCTGTCGCCCGCCCACGCAAAAAAACAAAACACACTGCCGCTGATCAGAAACGAGCGTGAAATCACCTTTGTAAAATCCGCCAGAGACAGTTTTTTCATGACGTCATGCAGATAGGCACTCATCAGCAACGGGTTGAACAGCACCAGCATCAGCACCACGGCATCAACAAATGGTTTGGTCATCTCCATGGGCTATCGAACGACTTCAATGTTGCGTTCCGCAAGGTATTCGGGCCGCGGGGGTCGGTCGCAGAAGGGGTCGACAATTGCGTTCTCAACACTGTTGTAAACGGAAAACAGGTTCAGGCGAGGGGACGGACTGAGGTTGCCGTTGGAACCGTGCATCGTGTTGCAATCGAAGAACAGCACCGACCCGGCCGGCCCTTTGGGTGCGACAATCTCACGACCTTCCAGCAGCGATTCCAGTGCTGCACCTGTCGGGACACCGTGCTCCTGTCGTCGTAGCGATTTTTCGTAGTGATTTTCTGGCGTGGTGCCCGCGCAGCGAATGTACGTTTCGTGCGAGCCCGGAATCAGCATCAACGGCCCGTTGAATTCGTGGCTTTCGTTCAGAAAAACGGACACGCTGAGCGCTCGCATATTCGGCATCCCGTCTTCGACATGCCAGGTTTCGAAGTCTGAATGCCAAAAGAACTCTCTGCCGTTCATCGCAGGCTTATAGTTCACTCGCGATTGATGAATGTAAACATCGGTCCCCAGCAACTGTTTGGCTCGGTCAAGCAACCGCCGATCAGCAAACACTTTCTTGTAAACCTCGCTGTACTTGTGCAGTCGAAAGATCGAACGGACAACATCCGAATTTGGCTCACGTACAATCCCCGGTCGATCCTCGGGCCAGTTTTCGGCCAGCGAATTGGCTTCTACCAACAGCTCGTCCATTTCTTCCTGACTGAACAATCCTTGCGCGAACAGGAATCCATCGTGCGCGTAATTCCAAACCTCGTCAGTGGTCAGCGGGCCGGGAGCGTCCGATGAGGTGGGATCGAGGCGGGGTGCGGCTTCCCATTGATCGGACTTGCGAGAATAGTAGGGATCACTGGAATGGCTCATTGTTTTGGGGTTGTGGGGGTTCAGCGGAGGCGGGTGTTTGGAACAGGGATGAGTTTGTCGGCAAGCGGGGTGTTGAGTTCATCAGCCGCACGGCGTTAGCCGCGGTTTCTACGCTGAAAAAACCGGGGCTCACACCCGTTGGCTGACGATTTCCGTTAACTCAACAGCCAGCAATGGCGAAAGTTGTCTGAACGTTCTATTCCACTAAAGGATAGACGCCGTTTTTATCGTGCGTTTCCGAACCCACAATCGGCGGATTGAACACGCACACCATTCGCAGCTGCTGTTCGGCGATTAAAATATGACGTTCGTTGCCGCTGAGCGCGTACATGGTTCCGGCCTGAATAACGTACTCCTTGTCATTGACCAGATCCTTCAGGCGTCCCTTGCCTTCAATGCAATACACGGCTTCGAGATGATTCTGATATTCCATCTCGGTCGTCGTTCCAGCGTACAGAATCGTGTCGTGCAACGAAAACCCCATGCCGTCGCTCTTCAGCAGCAAGCGGCGACTCGTCCATGTTTCCGCAGACGTTTCGCGTTCGGTTCCGGTAATTTCATTTAGGCTTCTAACGATCATAGATGGGCTCGAAGTTTTGTGGCGTTCGTAGACGGTGAATGGTGGCGGCTGGGGGCGTGGCAAACAGCGTTCGATCAATTCGCCATCGCAGGTTCTTTCGAAGTGACCGCCTGCGTGCTTTCCGCAAGAATCTGAAGTCCGCGAGTCAGCAGTTCATCGGAGATTGTAAGCGGCGGAAGTGTCTTGATCACTTCATCACTCGGCCCCGCTGTTTCGATAATGAGCCCTCGAGTAAATGCTTCTTGGGAGATTCGTGAAGCGATCGATTGGTCCGCGAATTCAATCCCCTGAATCATCCCGCGACCTCGGACTTCAGCGTCGTGTTCGGCGGCGATGTCCAGCAGAGCGTCGCGAACCTGCCGCGCATTGCGGTTGACTTTTCGAGTCAGCGAATCATCTCGCCAGAACGTATCCAAAGCCGCCGTGGCCGTCACAAAGGCTGCGTTATGACCTCGGAACGTTCCGTTGTGTTCCCCAGGTTCGAAGACGTCCAGTTCGGGCTTCATCAACGTCAGCGCCATCGGCAGCCCGTAGCCGGACAGCGACTTGGACAGGCAGACGATGTCTGGCTGCAGATCGAACGGTTCAAAACTAAAGAACGGCCCCGTTCGGCCACAGCCAACTTGAATGTCGTCGATAATCAGCAGCACTTTGTAACGGTGGGCTAATTCCGCCAAGGCTTCCAGCCAGCCACGCGCTCCGGTGTTGACTCCACCTTCGGCTTGGACGGTTTCTAAAATAAAAGCGGCGGGCAGATCCAAGCCGCTGCTGGAGTCTTGCAGAGAACGTTCGAGTGCCGCAATCGTGTCCGTCTCGGTTCCCAGATAATCACAATACGGCATGTGCGTGACGTTGTTCAGCGGCACGCCAGCACCGGCGCGCTTGCCACTGTTGCCCGTCAGCGCCAAGGCCCCGAGTGTCATGCCATGAAAGCCGTTGGTAAACGACACAATGTTGTGTCGTCCGGTGACTTTGCGAGCCAGCTTTAGTGCGGATTCGACCGCATTCGTACCTGTCGGACCTGGAAACATGACCTTATAATCTAGGCCTCGAGGCTGCAGGATCACTTCATCAAACGTTTCAAGGAATGCGCGTTTTGCCGTTGTCGACATGTCGAGCCCATGCACCACACCGTCGCCGGAAAGGTACTCAATCAGGGCCTTCTTGAGTGTTGGGTGGTTGTGGCCGTAGTTCAGCGCGCCGGCACCGGCGAAGAAATCGATGAATTCTTCGCCAGCTTCGTTGACCTGAACTGCATCGTGAGCCGTTTTAAACACCGTCGGGAAACTTCGACAGTATCCGCGGACGTTGCTTTCGAGTCGTTCAAAAATATCCATTAGAAATCCTCTGAGTTAAAATGTTGTGAATTTTGGTTTGTGTGTGTGAAACGATACCGATTCGCCGGTGTGGATGGCTCGCTCAGTACAAGTCAGCATTGCATCAGACTAGGTTGATCCGAATCCGCGGCTCGTCTTCATGGTCGCCCGGAGGAAAGTCACTTTTCGTGAAACCTTCACTCGGCACATCGATCAGTGGCACATTGAATTTGCGTGCCAAGGATTCAAACAGACTGCGCGAGGCCGAGTTCGACGGAGCAACAGTAGCTTCGATGGCGGAAAGTGTGGCAGGATCGCAGCGTTGCAGTAGTTCATTCAATAGTGTTGATGCGATCCCCTGACGCTGGGCGTTTTGAGCCACACCGACTTGCCAAACAAACAGCACCGAGGTGTCGGTCGGCAGACGATAGCCAGTTACGAAACCCGCCAGTGAGTCATCCTGATAAGCCACCAAGCACGTGTCCGCGAAGTCACGGCACAGTAGCAGATACAGATACGCGGAATTGGGGTCGAGCACGCCTGAATCGTGTACTAACCGCCAAATTTTTGGGGCATCATTAGTTGTTGCAGAACGTATTTGGCACGCTGATTTCGCTGAATCCATAGAAACTTGGGGATCTTGTACACAATATTTGAGTTTTTTTGTTGAAATTCCGCATCCGGATGCAATTGCAATCATTGCCTATGCAGTCAATGCGGACGCAATTATACTACGGAAGTTAGACCCGTCAATCCCGAGTCCTAAATACACCAATTTTCGAGCGTTCGAGGAACTTTTCGTGACAACTGTTGTCGTTAGCTTTCTTTGTTTTCTGGCCGTTTTTGTTGTCATCGGCGTTTCTTCCGCGTTTTCTCGCAAGAGCACGACGGACGATTACCTGTTGGCCGGACGCAATGTCCCGCCATGGCTGGCGGCGCTGTCGGCAGTGGCCACAAATAACAGCGGCTTTATGTTCATTGGCCAGATCGCGTACAGCTATCGCGTTGGTATTGAATCCATCTGGATGATGCTCGGCTGGGTTGTGGGGGACTTCTTCGCGTGGATGTTGGTTCACCCGCGAGTTCGTCGTGAATCAGAGCGAATGGACGTGGCGACGGTTCCCGCTCTGTTAGGAACAACCCCAGCTGGGCAGAAGCGAATCGTCATTGTGCTCGGTGGGTTGATGACCTTCATCTTGCTCGGTGTTTATGCGGCGGCTCAGCTCAAGGCCGGCAGCACGGCTTTGCAATCGTTGTTTGGCTGGGAACCAGAAATCGGCGCGATCATCGGAGCGGTAATTGTTGTGCTGTATTGTTTTTCAGGCGGCATCCGGGCGTCCATCTGGACGGACGCAGCGCAGTCGTTCGTGATGGTGTTCGCCATGGCGACCTTGTTGATTGCCGCCAGCTTTGAAGTCGGATCGCCCATCGATGTCTGGAATAATCTGAAGAGTCAAGACGCGGAACTGGTGCGATGGTTTCCGGCTGATCTGAAGTTCGGCTTCGGGATGTATTTGCTCGGTATGACCTTCGGCGGCTTCGGAGCAATCGGCCAACCGCACATCTTGGTGCGATTTATGGCCATTCGTTCGGTTGATCAAATTCCCCGCGCACGCTTGATCTACTTCCTGTGGTTTATCCCGTTCTTTATTGCCAGCATCGCTGTTGGACTCTACGCGCGAGCCTACATGCCGGACTTGCTGGACATTCCTCTGACAGCCGGAATGACCGAAGCACAAGCCACAGAATTGGCGATGCCCGAAATGGCGCGCCGGCTGCTGCCCGATGTGTTGATCGGCTTAACGCTGGCGGGGCTGTTTGCCGCCACCATGTCGACCGCAGACTCACAGATCCTTGTCTGTTCAGGAGCCATCACTCAGGACATCAACCCGAAGTGGAAAGACTCCTACATGGTCGCCAAACTGGCCACGCTGGCCGTGACCGGACTGGCGTTGTCGATCGCCTTATTCGCAGGGCAAGGCGTTTTCGCTTTGGTCCTGATCGCGTGGTCCGCACTCGGGGCCGGTCTGGGGCCCGCGCTTTTGCTGCGGTTGTTTGGAGTCCCACTTTCGTCATTGACCATCGTGCTGATGATGACCGCTGGCGTGGGGACGGTCATTGCTTGGAATATGATCGGCTACGACGCGGACGTGTTTAAGCTGTTCCCCGGCATGGTCGCCTCGTTTTTAATGTGGCCGGTGGGGGCTGTGTTTCAGCGGTTGGATTCTGTGGAAAACGTCCAAGTGGAATGAAGCGGGCCGGGATTTGATGGCAATTCTGGTGCCCCTGTTTTTCGAAACATTCTGGACTCCTGCCAGCATCTGCCCCGTGTTTCGCGGCTCGGTGCATTAAACTTGCCGACGCTGTCTGCAGATGGCTAGGCGTTCGCTGCGTCAATTTTGGCGGAGAGGAAAGTCCGGGCTCTACAGGACACGATGGTGGGTAACGCCCACCGTCCGCGAGGATAGGGCAAGTGCAGCAGAAAGTAGACCGCCTGAATGGCAACCTTTTCGGAGGGTGTTGTGAGGCGAAGTTGGCAACGACTTCCCAGGTAAGGGTGAAACGGTGCGGTAAGAGCGCACCAGCGGTTTAGGTAACTGAATCGGCTGGGTAAACCCCATCGAGAGCAAGGCTAAGCAGAAGGGAGTGTGTTTTCGGACGCACACGATTCGGTTCGGATCGTGTGACCTTCGGGTCAGCTGCTGGAGGTGTCGAGTAATCGGCATCGTAGAAAAATGAACGCCCGTGGCAGGCAACTGTCGCTGACAAAACCCGGCTTATCGGCGATCTGCAGACAGCGATTTTTGGAAGTGGTTTTAGGAAGTCGGCTGGGATACTTTGACTTTGGCCAGCAATTCGTAAGGATAAATAGGAAGTCAGAAGTCACCCCACACCAAATCCATTGGGACTCCGCTGTTTTGATGTTTGACGAATACAATCAGGAAGCAAGCTTTCGACGCATGTGGAATTCCGTGCGAATTGAACGCGGCGTTACGTACTCGCTATTCACCTTCGGCGATTCCGATTTACCATACTACTTGGTGACTCCCCAAACGGGCGATGAGAACACGGTTCGCATTCGTCGCGGACAGGTCACAATCAGTCGAGCCCGCATTATTACGCCAGACAGCATGCGGCCGGAATTCCAAGACTTCTTCGAAGAACAAGAAGATTCCGGCTTTGCCGACTTTCTGATGACTCGCGCGGCCGCGTTCTCGAACCTCAAACTCAGCAATCATCGCGGCTCAGAAAAGATCGTGACGGACACGGTGGAAGAAGCCATCGATCGACTGAACCAGCAACTGGATTCCGAAGAAGAAGACCGGGTTGCCATTTTGTCCGCTCCAGCGGGGCTGGCTGGCGTCGCATTGCTGAAGTACGCGTCCGAACGCATCACGGACAGTGCCCACGACAACCTGAACGAACTCCGAGAACGCGGTCTGCTGCCATGATTGCTTGCCGGCTTTTCGCGGCGAGAAAAGATCCCCCGCCGTTCCCCCGCCGATTTCACATCGGAGGAGAAACGTTTTTGCACTACGCTGTTTTTTCTCAAGCGATTCAGTCCCAGCGGCCAACGCCGTTGAGGACTTTGGCCGCAACAACACAGCGAGCTAAAACGATCAGATTGCGATTCAGGCTTGGAAAGCCGAAACAGCCTCTGCCGGTGGCGTGAGCCACCGGAACCGAAACACACAAGTTCAAAGGCCGGAGGCCGACACAAGTCTGTGATGGACAGCGCGTTTGTGTCGCCGCTCCGGGCTGGATGTTCGTGTGGCATTCGTTCCGGTGGCTTACGCCATCGGCAATGGATGTGTCGGCCTCCGGCCTGAATCGCGGAATCCCATCCGGCACGAAACTTGTGCAAACCAATTCCCAATGCAATGCCAGATTTTTAACAGCCTAGGCACACGCCCGTGCCGCTCACGAATCCCGACTCAATCGACAGCTTGATGAATTC
This sequence comes from Fuerstiella sp., assembly GCA_041688835.1. Lineage (GTDB taxonomy): Bacteria > Planctomycetota > Planctomycetia > Planctomycetales > Planctomycetaceae > Fuerstiella. Next base: position 3,665 of record JBDNHJ010000290.1, on the reverse strand, counting down.
GGCGAAGAAACAGCATCTTGGCCGCCCGTCACTTGGAATCCTGACCGGCACGCTTCGGCAAAATCAGCGCATTTCGCTGGATTTCCTTTATCCCATTCTACGCAGTTTTTCACGCTGAGTTCCGGAGTTCAGGCAACTCGCAGAATCGGTCTGGCAGCGAATTGTGAAATCGGTCTATAAACCCGCTCAGTAATTTGGCCCACAAACACTCTTGCGCGCACGATTCGTGCAAGTCGGTCGGTTCGCGGACAAGGGATTCGTCCAAAAATCGGCTCGTGATGGATGTTTGTGACTTTGAAGATTCCCATCGGAAGGAGTCCGATGTTTATTCTCCGATCAGCAACTGTATTTTGTTCTCTGGTTTCGCTTTTCCTGTGTGCCCCCACCGGCATCGCACAAAATTCGCGACCTGCCCCGAGAGCCGCAGGCGGTGCGGACGGTGCAGAAGCACAACATCCGCAACCGCCACCGCAACCCAGTCCACAATTGTGGAAGTTGCTAACGGACTGGGAAAAAGGCAGCGCTGCAATCACCACGCTAGAAGGCCGGCATCAACGACGTATCTACGACGATACGTTCAACGTGGAAAAGCTGGCTCAGGGCGAGTTCTGGTATGCTGGGCCCGACAAGGGCCGCATCGATATTTCCGAAGTCAAGGTGACACCAGAAATGCTGGCGTCTCGCAACGACCCGAAAGCAAAGGTCGAACGCGACGAAAGCGGTCAACCGTTCGATCTAAAGTCGGACAGTCAGCGTCGCTGGATCTGTGATGGCGACAAGCTGTTCGACATTGATGACGAACGCAAAGAAGCCCGCGTTACAAACTTGCCTCCAGAAAATCGCGGGGCGAATATCATGAACACACCGCTGCCGTTTTTGTTCGGTATGCCACCCAACGACGCCCTGAAGCGTTACGATATTCAGGTGGATGACATCAACGACAGGGCTAACCCGCCCTATGCACTGCTGACGATTTATCCACGTTGGCCGGGCGACGCTCGCAACTACAAGAAGGCTCAGGTCTATCTGAATACCGAAAATTACCTGCCGATTGCCGTAAAACTGATCGATCCCGCAGAAACAACACGCACGGTGTACTCGTTTTTCGATCCGAAGATCAATAAAAGGTGGGTGAATCCACTGGCCAACGAGTTCTGGAAGCCGAATCTGCGTGGCTATCAGGTCAATGTTGTCGAACAGGGACAGCAGCAGCCTATCGCCAAAGCGGCGGATGCGAAGCGACCCGTTGGTGTTGCTGTGGTGCCAAACGTGGTGGGTGAAGCACACAACAAGGCCGTCGAAATTTTAGTGGAAGCCGGAATTCCTCAGGGCAATATTCGCAAGCTGAAAGCCGGTCCTGCCCCACGAGCGAACCTGACGTTTTTGGTGAGTCGCCAGAGCCCCGCCAACGGAGCTCCCGTGAATCGCGAGACGAAAGTCGATCTGTTTATCTACACCGAGCCAGCTCAGGCCGCCAATGGTGCCGGTGCAGCAAATCGTGTGCAGCCAGTCAGTGCTGTCCGGCCTGGGAATTCGCGAGCCGCCAAGCCGACCCAATAAACTTCCTATTTTACCGGACCCTAACCCCACGGTTCGGACTGCATCGACTGTTCGGATTTTGCCGATGTCTATCCTGCGGAGGCACGACGTGTCACAGACCACTTGTCCTGCATTCAGACCACTCGGTTAACGCAGAGAATGACTCATGGAAGAACAGCAAATTTTAGAGACCGGTTCCGATCAACCCTATGCTGATCAACCGAATATTAAAAGCCGTCTCGGGCGTGGGCTAAACGCCCTGCTCGGCAGCAGCCCAGAAGCTGGAGTACCAGTCTCACCGGGCATCAAGCTGCATTCCCCAGAACAGGATGAAATCAGTGTTGAGCTGATTGAACGCAATCCTTTCCAGCCGCGTCGAGAATTCGATCAGCGTGCAATCGACGAACTGGCAGAAAGCGTGCGCAAGCATGGCATTCTGCAGCCGTTGCTGGTGCGAGCCAAAGGCGATGGCTATGAACTGATTGCCGGCGAACGCCGTTGGAGAGCATCACGTCAGGTCGGCATGGAGACCGTGCCGTGCCGAGTCGTGCGGATGGAAGACAAGCAGGTTTGCGAAGCCGCGATCGAAGAAAACCTCAAACGCGAAGACCTGAACGTCATCGAGAAAGCGGTCGCTTTCAAGGACTATCTGGCAAACTTCGGCGGCACGATCGAAGACCTCGCGCGCCAACTCAGCATGAATCGGTCCACCATCAGCAACATGTTGCGATTGTTGGAACTGCCGGAAGTTGTGCAAACCGCCGTGCGTCAGGATCGCATTTCTGGGGGACACGCGCGCGCCCTGCTGCCACTGACGGCCGATCAGCAAGGGGAGCTAGCAGCACAAATCGAAAAACAGCAGCTGTCCGTGCGAAAGACGGAAGAGGCTGTTCGAGAAATGCTGAAGCCATCCGGCGAAGGTGTGGCTGCGACGATCGCAAAAACCGCAAAGCCGGAAATGACGGAGCATGTTTTGGGACTGCAGGACAACCTGCGAGAGCAATACGCCGCCAAGGTCGAAATCAAGCTGAAGAAACAAGACTCCGGGCAGTTCGTGATTCACTTTTCGTCCAATGACGACTTTGAGAGAATTCTGGGCCAGCTGCGCAAATCGGCGTAGCCTGCCGAGAGCAGTTTTCGAATTGACGTAGCCGGATTGGCCACAATTCGGTTCCACGTAAAAACAAAGTTGACTCACATCACCCCGCGACCATTTGGTCTGCGGGGTGTTTTTGTTGACGGCTTTGTTGACGTTCTCGCAGAACCGTGTTCAGCCAAGCAGCCAACTCCAAGGAACGCAAAAAGCGGGAAAATTTACGCTTTCTTGGAAGTCCGCTTCATCGATATTGTCAAATGCCATAAGAGATTCATCCGAAGCGGAATTGCGGTCCCAAATTCGCATCCTGAATCCGGCCATCCGCAGTAGAATCATTGCCTTTTCCGTACTGGTCGGGATAGCTCTCGCAACGATATTCTGGAAAAAGCCGCGCCTTGGCGTTCTCGAATAACGAAGCAAGCTACTCGTCTCCCGAAAAACACTACGGGCGAGCTTCTACTTTTCCCTAGTCTTACAGCACAGAGACCTGACTTCTGGTGCTTCTTCGCAGCCAACAGAAAATCACAATGTATGTCCTTTCTTTTATCCTTTCTTTTCTTTGCTTGAAGGAAACTGCAGCGACAGTCACAAAAATGAAATACCGCTGCAGAAGATTTTCACTAGAATGTGTGACTCTTCACAAGGAATTTGCGATGGCCAGAAAATTTGCAACAGACCTGAATCAGTTTATTTTCAGGACGTAAGCGCCCACCAGTACCATCCGTTGGCGGGGGTCGTCGGTTCTCAGTCTTCGGCGTTTTGCTTGAGTCTGGCGAGTCGGCGTTCAAGCCGTGTACGGTCTCGTCGGGCGGCTGTTTGGCGTCGTTCTTCGTCTCGATACGTGCGGATGGATTCCGGGTGTGACAGCTTCCAGATGTCCGGACGCAGTGATGCGTAGTCGGTGCGGCCCGACAGCAACTTGTCGAGCACGTCCTTGACGTACGCCCACACGTCCAGATCGTTGCGGTGAGCACTGCTGACAAGGCTCATCAGATCGGCCGCGCGATAGCCCGCCGGTACGCTGCCGATG
>JBDNHJ010000289.1:0-27365 GCA_041688835.1 Fuerstiella sp. | reverse complement strand
GGACTTACCTCTATTATCACCTGACTGATGGCGTTTATCACGTTGGATATTTTACATCGTGGCGCGGACAGGTTAAAAAATACATTCAGATCATAAACGGGGATTGCCATGACATCGAAAAGACGCAAGTCCACGAAGCCATTAAAGGTGCATCTGGGGATGGATGTGCTGACAGCAGCAAGGCAGCGAATCAAGTGGACTCTTGAGACATTCCCAAAAGTGTGTGTGAGTTTTTCAGGGGGTAAAGATTCGTCTGTTATGTTGCATCTGGCAATGGATGAGGCGAAGCTACAGAACCGGAGAATTGCGGTACTATTTATCGATCTAGAAGCACAATATGAGATGACAATCAAACACATCGAATCTATGTTTGAGCAATACGCAGAGTGGATTGAACCTTACTGGGTTGCACTGCCGTTGCACATGCGAAATGCAGTCAGCCAGTACGAACCGCAATGGGTGTGCTGGGAGAAGTCGAGAGAAAAAGACTGGGTACGGAAGCCGCCGGCAATGGCAATCACTGATGAATCGTACTTCCCGTTTTTTAAACCGGCGATGGAGTTTGAGGAGTTCGTCGAGGAATTTAGCTGGTGGTATTCACAAAATCAATTAACTGCGCAACTAGTCGGCATCAGAACCGACGAATCATTAAACCGCTGGCGTGCGATGATCGGGCATAAAAAGACCACGTTTGAGGGCGTGAAATTTACCACGTATAAAGGCAAAGCAGCTTACAATGTCTACCCCATCTACGACTGGCGAACTCAAGACATCTGGATTTACAACGGGAAAACAGGAGTCGAGTACAACAGGCTGTACGACCGAATGTACCAGGCGGGACTGTCGATCCATCAGCAGCGGATCTGCCAGCCGTATGGGGACGACCAGCGGAAGGGGCTATGGTTGTTTCACCTGATCGAGCCGCAGACGTGGAGCAAGATCGTAGCGCGTGTCAACGGTGCGAACCAGGGAGCATTGTACGCGAATGATTCCGGCAACATCCTTGGCAATATCAAAGTCACAAAGCCGGACGGTCATACATGGGAGTCCTTCGCTATGCTGCTACTGGGCAGTATGCCTGATAAAACAGCGGAGCATTACAAAGATAAGATCTCCGTGTTTTTAAAGTGGTATCAAAACAAAGGGATTGACCCGATCCCCGACGATGGCCCCCTCGAAAAGAGTGAGCCAAGCTGGAAGCGAATTTGCAAAACGCTGCTAAAGAATGACTATTGGTGCAAAGGTCTGTCGTTTACTCAGACGAACAGCCAAGCGTATGAAAAATATAAATCACTCATGAAACGGAGGCGCGAAGAATGGAAACTGATTTAAGCTGGACTGAATCGCATCCGGTAAGCCATGTGCAGTGGGTTCCGTCTGAGTTGGTGTATGCCAACGATTACAACCCGAACAGCGTTGCACCGCCTGAAATGAAGCTGTTAGAGCATTCGATTGATAGTGATGGATATACTCAGCCAATCGTGGTTTGGCAGACCGACAAAGGATACGAAGTTGTAGACGGATTCCACCGCAATCTAGTAGGAAAGAAAAAAGAACTGACGCACCTGCCGATCGTGGTAATCAATACGGAACGGACCGAAAAACCAGACCGCATTGCCTCTACTATCAGGCATAACCGCGCGAGGGGAAAGCACAAAGTTGACTCCATGAGCGAGATCGTACAGGAGCTGACGCGTCGGAATTGGTCAGACAAGAAGGTTGCCAAAGAGCTTGGCATGGAACCGGACGAAGTATTGAGACTCAAGCAGGTTTCAGGACTTGCTGAGATGTTTGCAGATAAGGAATTTACAGAAGCTTGGGAACTATAACTGAATCCTTTTGCGTGCCTGCCGGTCGGCTGATTACCGATGTGTTCTAGCGGCAGGCACGCGGGTTTTAAATCACCAACCACAAACTGAAGCTCGACACAGAAATAGAGACGCATGGACGAACCGTTTAAAAAACTGATCAAATTCAGCCCCGCGCAGGTGCTGGCCATCGAAGCCTACGCCATCGACAACGATCTGGTGCATGGTGGCAATCCTCATTTTTCTGCCGCAGTCCGGCAGTTGATTAACATCGGAATGCAGGTAGAGTTGGGATTGCACGCCCTGAAGCTTGGCAGGCCGGTTGAACCAGACGAGCCGATACAAAGCGAATTGTGATGGCACAATTTATATTGTGGGAGCGAAAACCGGGTACTGTCTCAGGTCCGCGAAGTTTTCCATAATTTGATCCGCATTGTGGTCTGGCAGGTGAAACAACAACGACAGCCCCCGCGCTGCCTGCTCCGGCGTCATCGTCATGTTGTAGCCCAGAGACGTGTACCCGTCTTGCTCCAGTGGCACGGCAGACCGGCCATTGAATCGCATCTTTCGCAACTGCTCCACCGCGTCGGCGTCGTCAGTCAGTATTGCCCCGCCTTTGCCGATGCCCAGAATCTTGCTGTACTGAAACGAAACGCACTGCATCTGGCCTGCCTGATACATGCCCGAAGTAAACCGCTTGGCACAATCCCAGATCGGATACGGCTGCAACTGATAACCGCCTCGCCACTGGTCATCTCGAAAGACCACAGAGCCACCTGCGTGGATGATTGAATTCGGAACGCTCACGTAAGTGTGAGCCGGAATCGAGACCTCATCAACGCTGTGGATTTTACAGGCCAGCAGAATCGCATCGGTGCAGGAATCCACTGCGACCACGTAAGGCGATCCGGTATAGTCGGCAATGGCCCGCTCGAATAGTTCGACCACTTCATACGGATTTGTTCGACGCATCTCTGCTCCAGATATTGGCAATATGATTGAAACCCAGTTTGCGGAACAGTCCCTCTGATAGTTCATTCGCGGGATTGATTTTCGCGTATAACTTATTCTGGAACTCCTCAAACAACTCTGTCAGTGCCGACGTTCCAGCTCCTGCCCCCTGGTATTCCTCAAGCACAAAGATCCCGACCTCATTGATCAGTGTGACATCCTGCTTTGAGTTGTACCGCACTCTGATCGTTGCGATCGCTTTTGAAATGCCATCAGCCGGATCTGTCCAAATGTAATAATCGTAGTCGCAATTGTCAACCAGCCATCGCAGGTGATCGTCGATCGTCGGCATAATCGGCAATGAACTCCCGGCAATGTTGATCACGCTGGCATTTGCGTATCTCTGCCTCAGCAGCAGGTGCGAGAAGTATCCGTGCTGCCGATTCTTCGCATCAAGTTTTACCAGCATCGCCACCCCTCCGTGAGTCGGTTTCTTGTTTCGTAATGGTTGACCAGATGGCTGTAACCTCTGCCGCTGCCATCATCGTGAGCATCCGGCAATTCGCTGAGTCGATTCTCAAGCAGAGCTGGCACGACATGAAACAACCGCCGCTGCCCTGACAGTGCAAACGAGGTCGTGAGATCCACATGGATATGAGACCTGTCAAGCGGGATCAGATCCGCGAACTCCTGCCGGAAGACCATGAACCGGCCTTTGATGATGTCAACAGGAGTATCAGTAACAACAGTCCGGTAATACTTTCCGCAGCCGACCGGCGTTGAGTTCTCGTAATTCTTGCCCGCTTCCAGGATGATGCCCTGCCCGCCTACGATTCGCCGACTCTTTCCGTGTTCGTCTATAAAACGAATCACGTCTTCGAGTACCCGGTTATCTGCCGGGACCAAATCATCATCCATGCGGCAGATATATTCCGTTTCGGCGTGCTGGTACAAAAACGGCAGACAGTGTGCGTGTGCGTTTTGACTGGAGTTGATCACCCAATCCGCATGAGGATTATCAAAAGGCTTGTTCCCGTTGTTCCACACGTAAATCGCTGGCTGGACCGTCTGAGTTCGCAGACGTTCGATGATCTGGTGTGTGTTGCGAGTTCGCTTAAAATTTATCAGCACAACCGTGATTCGCCTACCGGTGTAAACCTTCTCCGGGTAGCCCTTCAGGATCTCGTTTAAGATCCCGGTTGATTCAGAATCGTCGGCTAAGTTTTCTTCATGCAGACCGTGGTCATTCGTGGATCGGGTAATCCATCTGTGAGGGTGTTTGATGATTTTTCGCTGGAGTTTATCGCGTCGGGCAACCCGCATCAGGGAGAGGTCAACACGGTTCCGGTAAATGATCTCGCTGGATTTCAGCTTCAAGTCTTCCGTATGAAACCCCAGCGTGCCCGTGCCGACCACATCGGCGTTCGTGTCCTCTTTTAGTTCGCGCTGCAGAGGATGAATTTCGATGCCTTTGAGGTACGATTTCACGGGATAGGAATCAATAATTGAATTGCCCGACGCACCGATCAGGCAACGGTAAGCATCAATTCCCCGCTGCATTTTCTGCACGTAATCCGCGGGATACAGCAGGTCATCATCGCAGATAAAAACATACCCGCTCAAGTCGTCCACATAATGAAACTTTGAATTCGCTCCCAGTGAGTTATCCCCGGCCACGACTTCGATTTTCGGATGATTCAGATACTGAGGGACCGCCGCATAACCGTTCAAATGGATCATGAGAGCATCCACCTGGTTAATCAGAGAAGCAACCGTTCTCTGCAAAGCATCCTCGCGGCTGGGAATCGATGCCATGCACGCTGTAACCGTTTTATTTCGTCGCAGATCTCGGATGCTCACCAGATCGGCAGTCGGCTTGCTGACGGTGATTGAACCCAGTTCGACCGATTCTTTATTCTGCTGCCAGTATTTGATCGCGCTTTGATTGTTCGGGCAGCCGATCTGCACCCGCATGATTGCTGACCAGTTCGGAGCCGTTGGTGATGGCAGTTGCTCCACTGGATCGGCAGTCAGATATTGCTGATTCAGCCGGTTCTTCTCCGCCTGGGAAATCGTTGAGATATGTGCCGCCCCTGAGTTGTGGCGTCGGTAAACGTAGTACGGCGGGAAGTTTTCGCAGGCGTCTACGATTCTCGCACCCGACTCGATAAACCGGAGCATCAACTCCCGGTCTGCCCCGGCGTCTTTATGCGGATACCCGCCCGCTTTTTTGATCGCATCCGGCGTGAATGCCCATGAGCCATGATAGATAATTCTGCCGGTCTTTAATCGACCACTCACAAGATTGTACTTGTCCGGTTGTGACTGATCTTCCATGACCACACCAGAGAACGATACATCAGCATTGGACAGGGACTCTGCGTGTGCCCGTAGAGTCCATTTGCAATATCCGTCGTCATCATCGATGACCACGAACGCATCCGAGTCAGCCGGTGCCTGAGCAAGCAGGGCGTTGCATTTCTCGCCCAGTGTCCGATACTTCCCACGACGTGAGATGATCGACCATCCCGGCCCGCTTGGTTCGGATGGATACTGACCAGCGTCGTCCAGAATGAGCAACTGCTTGTCGGGATAGTCAAACAGTTCAAAGTCCCGAATCACGTTGACGAGCTGCTGTGGTCGCATGTGAGTGCAGCACAGGCACACGATCTTCATTTCAGTTGGTCCTGACTATCAATCTGCTCTTGAGATGTCGATCCAGATTGCCGAGCTTTATAGGATCGGCCCCATCATTCATCGCCCGATAATCTGCCGAGTTTCGTTTATTGATCTCGTTTCGGTTCGATTTTTCCAGCCCCCACTCGGCCCCGTTCGTCAGACTGGCTGTGTGCAACCTTCGCAAGCAGACAACGTGGCTGGAGTAATACACCCGCAAACCGGCGTTGATCATCCGGCGATGGAAATGCCAGTCTGATCCGCAGAAATTATCCTTGTATCCGTTCATCTTCGCGAACGCCGCCGTGCGTGTTGTCTGCGCGCCATGAATCAGAATGTTGTCATCGCCGCCCGAACGGACGACAGGTTCTTTTTTCAGTCGCTCCAGTAGCTTCGGGCTGGAATATCGGTAGTCAACAAACTGCTCCATTGAACCGCCGTATGCATCGCAGCCGGATGACTCCATCGCCATGACGGACCGCCAGACCCGCTGCGGAAGTGAGACATCATCAGAATCCATGATCACCATATAATCCGTTTCGAGGAACTGAAACACACGATTGACTGCAATGTAAGGCCCGGACCGCTGGTTGCAATATGTGCGAACATTGGGCAGGTCGCCAAACCGCAGACGAATGTTGTCAATCGCTTCAGGAACTCCATCTGAGATCAGGTGTAATATGATCTTCGCATCATTCTGATTGAGGACCGACTCCACCGCTTCGCGCGTGAATTCAAGATTCGATTCGCAGTAGGGCAGCACCACATCGGCGGTGACCTGTTGACGCGGCCCCTGTGGTACGCTCTCCGGGTCGTTCTCTATAATAGGGATGCAAAGCTTGACCCGCTGGTGAGCCAATTCTAGCTTAGCGCTTTGTCCTGCTGTTCCGGGTGACTCAACTTTGAGTTCATTGCCCCATCCCTCACATGTTACCTTCGTCTTAATTACCCGCCGCACTTCTTCACCGTGCTGCAGACAAAAGTAATTCCTTCGCTGGGGGCAGTTTTCACAGAGTTTTTGTTTTGCGGCTGTGGTCAGAATCGTCATCGTGGAATGTGTCTCACATCAATGTAGGGGGGGGCCAGGTATATATTCAGACTACCGTCAAACCCAGCCGGGTAAAACGGGACAATAAAAGGCCCCGTTCCCACCTGACTGGCCGGCCAGGTGTAACCAGCCGGGAGCGTGGCTTTCGTGTGCAGCGTGTTCTGAATGACCGGCAATGTCGGAACGGGGCGCGTCCAGCGGGTGGGCTCGGTAGACAGGCAGTTATAACCAGCGGGTGGATAATAGACGTGCCGGATTTCGGAAACGTCGTTCAGGTCAGTGTCTCCTACGCCACCCGTGCCATTGCCTACGTTATGGAAAGTGGCGCCAGGCGCAAGATTTTGATGAATAAACTTTGAACCACCATCAACGATTAATTCCGTATATCCGATGGCCTGCTGAAGTATGGTCAGCGTGATTCTCCAACCTCCAGGCGTGATCAATTCCCCGCTTTTGTCATCCACAATAGCGGGCTCCCAGTAAACGTTAATGAAATGGCTGCGGGCAAACTGGTTCCATGCGTCTAAATCAGCATCGAAACGATGCCAATCAAAGTCTTGGAGCCACTGGCCGCCTGAAGCGGGCGTGTCATCGCCTACAATCTGAAATCCTTCATCGGTATATGGCCCGTCAAATTTACAAGGCGCCTGGGATTGCGTTTCATCATCATGGTAAGGCAGGACCCTAGGGGCATAAACCATAATGGGGGTGACAGTCGCGGCTCCGTTCGTGGCCAGAGTTAGAGCGTTCATATAAAACCACTGTTGGTATTTGGGCACGGACACTTCCCATTGCAAGCCAGCGTTGACGATCTTTGCCCCGCATCGCGAACACGGGAACCGTTTACGCGGGCAGGGCTTTTGAATCAACGACATGGCACAATTTGACATTTGATAACCTTAGAGATCCGGGGTTCCATCGCCGTTGAAATCACGACATTCATTGAGGTCTGACACATAACCCGTACCGGGAAACCACTGCCCCGTTCCGATTGATCCCGCTGCCACCGCATCGTTGATCACACCATCATCACCGTCATATTTTCCATATAACGGGATCGGATAATGCAGGTCTGCTTCCGTCCTGCTGTCCGCCCACATGGTTTCCGAAACCAGTACCTCAAACACGGCCTCTTCCGGCCTGTCGATTTCGAACAGATCAAACGACTTGCCAGCCAGATTACCGATAAACTCCACAATCCAGCGACCTGGAAACACTGAGACAGAGACGTTGTTTTTTCCGATGTTCGGAAGTTTTTCGAGTGCTTTTTTGATGTTATCACTGGTCGCATTGACCGGAAGTAATGAAAGCGGGTCAGTCTCGTATCCTTCAAAAACCAATTTGATTTCACCATTGACCGCATCGCCGACAAATTCAATCATCTGCTTTTGGTTGCCGGTCGCCTCGTAATGTGTGAGTGCCACGCGAATCGGCCTGTCACCGTCAACCATGTCGAGGAACTGTTGCCCCGCTCTCCTGTCGCCGTCTAAATCGTAACTGTCGTGTCCCTTCGAGGGATGTTCCCGGATGACGTACGTCGAATAAGTTTGCAGCGTGATGTAGCGAATCGGGGGTCGCACGCCTGTAAGATGTCCGCTACCAGGCAGAGCCAACTTGGGTTGCCGCTCCTGTTGCTTAAACCAAGCAACTATCTTTTTCAGTTGCTTGATAAAATCGAGTTCCAGTAGATAGCCATCTTCGGTCATAGAGTGGTTTCACCTCCGATGGTAGTACGATCAGAAATGATATTCCCATCCGTTTTGATCAACTCCGCAATGCCAACATCACTGCCGATTCTGAGTTCACCGCCGCGCTGAGTCACTTTCTTGAAGTAACCCGCCTGTTTGGGTAATGCGCCGACACCGACCTCACCACCAAGGATCAACAGCTCAGCCGTGTTGGCAGAATTGACTCCTGTAAACTGGACTGCAGGCTCTCCGTCTTCACCGCTTCCGGAGTCGTGTACCTCAATCAAAGGGTTGCTGCCGGCGACGATTTCAATATTAATGCGACTGGAACTCCGGCCGTTATCACCCAGACCGATGACGATTTCGGCTGCGTTGAGTTTTAACAGCCGTTCTTTGTATTCATAAGAAATGGCGTTTCGGCGCGGCAAACCAATCTTGGTTCCAAACTGGTAAACTTCCACGCGATTCAGAGCGACCGCACTTTGATCTAGACCGTACAGGATGTCATCGCCGTCATAAATGATGGGGTCATCGGTGGCAGCCGGTACTGTGTTCATGTCCCAGTTGGCGGCCGTATTCCAATCATTCGGGCCTTCGCTGGTTATACTTGTGGTGTGTGTCAACGGACTATGGGTCGTGGCAATCGTCACAGTAGGCGCCGAAACGCCTTTCGTGGTTTCGACAATTGATAAATCAACTGGCGTATTATTCACGACTAGTAGTGGCTGGCTGGATACCCCAAGCGTGTTAATAAACTCTACCGCCAAAGCCGTTCCCGGCCACGCTCCGCCGGTTACATCCACGTTCCCCGCTCCAATTGTGCTGAGTGCTTCCAGTAGTGCCTCGGCTTCCGAAGCCGTCGCGTTGTATGGTATCAACGCCTCCTCTCCTAGAAACGATATAGAAACATTACCCGAAGTCGGCGTACCGGTGAATGTAAGCGTCTGGACTTCGTTTTCCCCGTTTATCGATGGTAATCCTATTGCAAAACCATCGTTGTAAAGCACGCCCAGATCGGCATCGGACAGGGCTTCGTTCCATATACTTACCTCATCGATTTCCCCGGTAAAATAGTATGATCCACTGGTGCCGATATATAAAATATTAGGATAACTACTTGGTATTCTAATCCCCCCGGTAAAAGCCGTTTCAACAAAAGCTCCATCATCCACCTTTATTTTTATTTTCCCCGCAGTCGAGTCATGCACACAAGTTAACATGTACCACGTTGAATCTTGGATGGACGCTGACTCTGCGGATATCAATGTTGTCGATGCTGCTTCTTGTACTTCAAACCGGATTTTACCACCTGTCATATACACTGAATAAAGCCCATTTGCTGACCCCGCCCCAGCCATTGTGATCACCGGAAATGTTCCAGACATTGAACCAAACTTAACCCAGAGAACAATCGAAAAATTCGCATTAGCACCTTGGAAATACAACGCGTCATCTTCTGCAAGTGAGACACTCAGGAACTCGGAGTTTGAACCGTCAAACGAAGCCGCATTGCCAATTAACCCTGTCGCTGATGTTACGGTGTTGATATCTGAGAGCGTTCGGCTTCCGATGGAATCAGCGCGCGGACCGCTGGCCTCGTCCATTGTCCAATAGGCATGGAGCCTGCTCTGATCCAGGCCACCGCCGCCCACCGACGAAGCCGCTGACGCTGGTGGCGCTGTAAGACTACTGACTGCAACGAGCATTGAAACGTCCGGTATTAAGTCGCCCGCGAATGTAACCGTCCACGGTCCACCGGCTACTCCAGATACGGTTGCGTCTCCAACTTTTATTTTCGGCAATGACTCTAGCTCCGTTTGTATCGTCGCTCCTGTTGCCGTGTATGCAATTGCGGCGGTAACCTCCCCGTCATAGTCTAGAGTAAAGGAACCTGCCGATGGCGAATTTATCAGTGTGATTGTTTGAACTTCCGAGACTCCTCCGGTCAGGCTCGATGCGTCACTTGTTATCACAGCTACGTTAGTCGCCGCCAATGCCCCCGTGAACTCAACTGTATAAGGTCCACCGGCGGAACCCGTAACCGTAACATCACCCGCACCGATATTGCTGAGAGCTTCTAACGCGGCTTCGACCGTCGCGGCGCTCGCATTATAGGCAATCGCTCCTGTAGTTTGACCCGCATAAGTCAGCGTAAATGTGCCACCCGTCGCCGTTGTACCGCCCAGCGTGACGACTTGAATCTCGTTATTGCCCGTCCCGATTGCCACTGTCACCGCAAACGGTTGGCCCGCAGTGTCAGCAGTCAGATTCATTGTGCCCAGTGAGTCCACACCAACAGAAGCAGTGATCTCTGCAAATTCAGGAATTACTGAAGCGTTCCATGCGGCGACAACCTCGGCAATGATTAACGATTGAGTCGCCGCTGTCAGAGGCACCGCAAGCGTCTTAACGCCGATGGTAAAGCTCACTGTCTGCCCCGTCTCAACGTCCGAAGGAAACGCGATAAAGTCAATCTGTGCTTTAGCAGGAGCCCCGCCGATCCAAATGTGTTTTACACCCATTGTTTCACCTACTTTAAAATTAGTTTGCTGAAGTCTTCTTCAATTTCGATTCGTCGTCTCAGAACTACTACATCCTGAAGCCTCGGGACCGGGATAAATCTTCCTTTGATGTCCAAAAACTGCGGTTCGGTTGGATACTCTGGAGGTGACCCAACCGTGATCCGCCGCTTCACGTAATAGTCATGCTGGACCTGGTCGTCGTATTTCTTGGCGGAATCATCAACCACCGAGGTAGAAGCATTTCCACCGCCAAAAGGATTCCGCTTCCCATCAGGGGATTGGCCACTGGGGGGGAGGTTACCGTCAGGCCCAGCTTTGACCAACTCGTGAAAGCCTTGGTTAATGCGGAGTTCATCAAAGGTGCGTGGGTCTGATTTCATCGCGTACGAAAACGGATAGTACCAAACTCCGTTTTCAAACACTTTGTCAGGTGCCCCGATGCCTTCAACTCGCAAGGTTCGTGGAGGAAATTTTCGCTTACGAATCGTGACGCCATTTTTATTGACCGTCCCGTTGTAGTCCCACATCCAGTCCGGGTACTTCGGCAAGTTCTTCTTGACGGTCACTGACAGGAATGGCAGACTGCGTTGTCCCGGCACCATGTCGCCTGCCGTGTTCAATAACAGGTTGTTCTTAGCGTCAAAATAGGTGGGCACACTTTCAATCGTACTATCAATATCGATCACTATTGGACGATTCAGCGGATTGGGTTCATTCGCTGGATCTTCGATTTGTGTTGACCACTTAACCGTGACTTTCCATTGTGCCGTATCGTTTACCCTCTCAGTCACTATAGAAACAACAAAGGCTGCACCATCAAGCCAATGATGTGTACCCAACTTGGGGCATTTGGAATAGGTCAGGATATACCACGCGTCGCGATACACATTGTCTAAGATTACATCAAAGACTTGTGTATAATTTCGCTCCGGGCCAGCCTTGGTTTCAGCAGAGTCATCAAATGCCAGGTCCCATTGTTCTACAATTTGCGCCACGTTACACCCTCGCCACTTTGAACTTTTGCCCCAGCAATGCCGATTTAATCAATCGTAACTCTTTCAGCTGTTCCGCTTCAGTTGATCCTTCACCGCCCATGTTGATCAGTTTGGCAAGGGCTTCCATCCCCTCTTGTGTTCTCAGGTCGCCCGATCCGCCGCCGATCGAGTCGCCCGCTTTCGCGACGGCCCCATTGGGCCCCGTCGCAGCAGAGGCAGCAGCTGCTGCCTCTGCTGCTTTCTCTTTCTTGGATTCTGTACTCGCAGCAGCGGCCGCACTCTCTTTGTTGAGCAGGTCTTTCAGTTCCTGCTGAGCGGCCGTCATCGCATCGGCGGCTTTTTTCTGTGAGGCTTCAAGTTCCCGCTGCCGGGCAGACTGCCGCTCCTGGGAGATATCGCCTGCAGATCCCCGCGCCCCCGTGCGGCCCTCCCGGATGTCTTGCAGTTTGTCCTGTGCCCGCTGGCCTCGATCGGCAATGCTGGCATCCCGGGCGTTGTCGATCTCATCAGAGGTTTTATAAGCGCCCGTAAACTCTTTCGCCTTAAACTGAAACTCGCCCGTACTGGGAAGCACATCCATCAATGCCGGATTGAGAACCTTGACCGCATTCAGCACATGACCGAGGCCATTGATAATAGTGCCTCCCACGACAGACCAGACTTTCTGGACTCCACTCATGACGGTGTCCCAGGAATCACCGATAAACTGAGTGACTGTGGTCCAGACTTCCTGAATACCCGCCCAGGCATCAATAAAATAGTTCGAGGCGCTGTCAATCGCCCCGTACCAGACATCAAGGAAAAACGTTTTCCATTCACTGACTTTAGAATTGATCGCGTTCATTCCGGTCAGCCAGACAACTTCCAGCGATTTCCAGAGGATGTTTCCCGCCTTCTCAAAGTCGCCGGCCAGCATGGCATCTTTGATGCCTGTGAAAACTTCCCCGGCGATCTCTGCAAACCAGCGGAACTTCTCAGACAAAAAGGAAATGGCTTTCCCGCCAATGCCTGAATAATAAACCAGGGCAGCGGCGCCGCTCAGTACAGCAGCAGTGATCAGCACGAAGGGAGAGAACAGGATGCCTAACACCGTACCTGCTGCACTGAGCATTGTGACCAGTCCGCCAATCGCAAAACTGGCGACCGATGCCGCCAGGCCCAGAGTAAGAAATGCACCACCGGCAGCAATCAAACCAGCAGCCACCGCTGACACGGCAATTACGATTCCTTTGTTTGCTTTGATCCACTCGATGGTTGCCCCAGCCGCCTCAGTCAGCATGCCCAGAATTTCCCGGAGCGGCGTTTCCAGGTCCTCTCCAATGGCGATCGCTACCCCCTCGACGGCAGACATGAACATTCGCCAGGAACCGCCCAGGTTCTCATCCATGACAGCAGCCATGGCCGCTGCGGCCCCCTCAGCCTTTGCCATTTTATCGCGCATCTGATCGACGCCGATATTGAGTCGGGAGAGAATCAGGGCTGACTTTGCGCTACGTTCTCCAAATAACTCCATGAACAGAGCCAGGCGTTTATCCTGGGCCATGCCCTGGGTGGCGCGTCCCATGTCCTGCATCACATCCAGCAGGGGCCGCATATTGCCAGCTGCGTCCGACGTACTGACACCCAGCTTTTCAAAAGCATCTTTCTCAGACGCCATCTTGGAGAGAATGTTTTTCAGATCCGTTCCCGCCGTACTGGCTTTAACAGCACTATTACCGAGCAGACCAATCGAGGCGGACATTTCTTCCAGAGTTTGCCCAGCAGCATGCGCAACGGGAGCGACATACTTAAATGTTTCCCCCATCATCTCGACCGTGGTGTTGGCGCTGGTCGCAGTTTTGGCGATCACATCGGCTAACCGTCCGATCTGGTCTGCCGACATGTCGAACGCCGTGCCGACGTCACTGGCGATATCCGCAGCCACCCCCAGATCCAGCGCACCGGCCCGCGCAAGGTTCAACACCGAGGGAATACCGGCGATGATCTCTTTGGTATCGAAGCCGGCCATGCCGAGGAACTTCATGCCCTCGGCAACCTGGCTGGCGGAAAATGAGGTGGAGCTACCCAGATCTTTCGCCACCTGGTTCAGGTCGGCGAAGTCTTCTGTCGATGCCTGAGTGACGGCCCGGACGGCAGACATCTGATCGGCGAAACTGGCATAGATAGGAAGGGCTGCAACAACGGGGGCCATTAAGGCGATACCGGATGCTGCCAGCCCCATGCCCATTTTTCTGGAAAACGCACTAAAGGAATCCAGCTGCTTGCGTGCAGATGCCAGGCCTTTGCGCAAAGCGGAATCTTTCGTGAAGATTTCCACGAACGCCTTTCCCGCTCTGATTGCCCCAGCACTACCTACCATAGAATTGACCAAACACCTTATCGAATTCTGCGATTACTTCTTTACCCGATCGCGGCTGACGCCGTTTCGGCTTGCCTTTAAACTCCTGTTCTTTGAACCATTTGTTCTTAGGCTTCCAGGAAGCGATGTTGTAAACAGTGGCCATGACCGACCGTAGCTGATAGCCGTCATGCTCACTCTTGCCTGCATTCATCCACAGCAGTTGACGTAAGGTGAGCAGCCAGAAATCAGTTACTCCGATTCCGAGGACACCGACGATGCGCCAGACAGTCTCCCAGCCATCTGTTTCCTGAGCCTTTCGTCCATCTCTGGGCTGTCGATGTCCGCTTCCGCTTTCTGATACGTCTGCTCCATCCGCTCTTCCTGCAGCGCCATCGACTTCCCGTAAAGTTTCTTCAGCTGCGCCCTCAGGCGCGGCGGGAAAAAATCGATCACCGCATCCATAAACGCCTGGTAGGCTTCCTCTGCCTTCTCCTGGTCCAATGCGGAAAACAGATCATCAACCGTCAGCCCTGCCTTTTCCGGAGTTGCCAATGTGTAGATGATCTGCCCCAGCTGGAACGGGTCATCGCCCAGGCTGGCCATGAAGAACATCGCCTCTTTCGGATCCTTCAAATGCGAAAGCAGATCGATATCCAGTTCCTTTTTCAGTTTGTGAGCCGTTCCGAAATTGACGGAAATGGTCCACTTCTCTCCCCTCGTATCAGTAAAACTTGACACCCTCATCTCTCCTTAAAAGTGCTGAATAAAAATGCCTCAACGACTGGTCTACTTCGACTCAGTCGCTTTTGGCGGTTCTAGCTTTCCCTTTGGGGCTGGTTCAGGCGATTCCTGTTCAGCCTGCGGTGGGTCATAGTCTTTGGGATCTTTCGGCTTGACCGCAGTCACATTGAATGGAACGCGTTTGCCATCCATCCACACAAATTGCTGTTTAGTTTCTCCGACTTTCATTGGCTCCTCGCTTACTTTTCTGATTGAAGCCCCAACGGGGACACTACATGAACTTGAAAAATGATTTACGCTCCAGAAATCTCAACACGAGCCGGATCGTCAGTCGCGGCAGAAGCGGGCTTCAGAGTGACATCAAACGTCATGTCCTCTTCCAGGGCTTGGCTTTCCGGAAAATCGGAAACCACCGCGTCGAACTGCCAGCCCTCGCTGCCAGCTGCAGCAATCAGGCCTGACATTACAGCCACCCCGATAACCGATTTGTTAATGTGTGCATCACGCAACATTTCAAACCCGGCATCGCCCGCTCGATACGTCGCAGTGAACGTCACTTCCAGAACACCCTGCCCCAGCGTAGTCCGCTCGTGCGTGTGCTTCCGGATTTTGCGTTGTGACTGATTCCAGGCGTGGGCAACATTGACGTCCCCCACATCCTCATACAGCGTCCAGGTCCCCTGCCCAATACCAGCGGGGTCAAGATACAGACCAGCTTCTAAACCAATTGTCATGGAACTATTCTCCTACTTTGTCTTTCCAGTAATCATCGAGTTGAGGCGCTGCATCTTCGAGCGATGGTCGAGCAAAGGGACGCGCCGCGATCCGTTTGCTATTTGAAACACCGCCGTATTCGAGCACTCCCGCAATTCCCGATTTAGCCCGCTGCGGTCCAATCACCGCGTCGAGGTCTTTGGTCACTGCGAATTCCACCAGGTGCTTAAGAGGTGATTCCTTGTAAGTCAGTCGCGGTGGGTCATCTGGATCAGACGGTTTCAGTGGCCGTTTTGGCTTCGGCTTACCGAGTCGTTTGGCCTCATCCACCTTGATCTGATAGATCTCTTTTTCATTGTCCGTCATTTCGCCCACGCGTTTCATGCGGGCCTTTTTGAACTTCCGCTTGATGATGGTTCTGATCAGACCACCGGCCCAGTACGCGAAACGCCGCCGTGCTTTCTCCGTTTTCTTCAACACCTTCTCTGACTGAAAGACTGCTCCGGTCACTTTGAATCCTGCAATCGGCTCGTTCATGTCGTCACCTCGTATTCATTGTGAATCACGGTGACCAGGACACGCATTTTTTTCAGGGAGTCATAACTGTACGTGGTAGACAGGGTCGAGAGTTTCCAGCTGGCACCATCCTGTTTGCGGCGGTCCAGGTAACCCCGTACCGTGCGTGGTATCGCAAGTTTCTCAATGATCTGGTCCAGTGTCAGAGAAACCGGAGCTGGCTGCATGACTGCCACGTCAACCGCAAACGTCACTTTATTGCTCCGCCTGGTGATAACTTCTGTGGTTTCCTCCCTGGGCAGCACAATGGCATTTAATTCGGTCACATTCTGCAGCGCATCATCGATCGTGTATTCGACAGTGGAAACGAAATCGCCATCGAACTCGGTATTGAGTTCCACCGCGATCGCCTTTGCAATTGTGTCAACACTGCTCATGACTCACCCGACTAACTTTGTATGGACCCGCAACATTGTTTTTGTGATCTGCTCCGTGTGTCGCCAGTGTCTTTCGCCGCCATCGATCGTCAGCACTTTGTAGGTAAATGTTTTTGATTCATACGTGTGCTTGATCAGATCCCCGATTTCCGGCAGCACCGTCTCCCCGTCCAGCACCAGGTCTGCAGCGGTGATCAGCCAGTCAATGCTGGTGTTCGCAATCGTGAAGCCATCCGTGTCCTGCACATCCTGTTCTGTCTGTCCGACCGACGCGGAGAGCGTTACAAAAGCGGCTCCGCGCCAGTACACAACAGATTCAGCGGTGTGGGCTTTGGTTTGTGCCGCCACCCACAGCGCTGTTTTCTTCAACAGGTTCACCATTATGGCTGGGCCGTCCATGTGCCTGACCAGCCGAGCGGTGACCAGACACCGGCCACCATGCATTTCAGCCGGCACGTTTCACCAACGGCATTGGCCGTGATGTAGGCACCGGCCACACCGGCCACGCCGGTCGACGGCAAACCGATCTTGTCAGTGCCGTCCGGCGTTGGTCGCAACTCCTGAGCGGCTCCCACATAAAAATCAAATTCCAGACCAGGGACCGCGGGGGGCAACGTGATTGCCAACGCGCCAGCCGCGCCGACGGTGGAGACCGTCTTGCCTGAATCCGCGGCCGTCAATTCCAGGGCCGCCGTAGTGGTTACCACGCCGCCACTGGTGAGCGAGGGAATCAGCTCGATATAACAGGTCTCGTCCGCCGATTCCTGATCCCCTACAAACTTGCCGTATGGCGTGGCAGCGGCGGCGGACATCTGCCAGCCGGATCCATCGTCCAGACGATAAGCCAGCTCACCATCCACGGTGGCCGCTCCGGCCACTCCGGCCACTTTCGTGACCTTCCAGACCCCTTCCGTGTCGATGGCTCCCAGCTGATTGGCGGCCAGATCTGAAGGTACGAACCCGAACCGATTGCCGACGAGTACTTCCGTACCCGCTGACTTCGCTGTGGCGGGCGTGTACTTGATGTAACGCCCCTCAGTATTGAATGTTCCCATGATGATTAACCTCAAAAATAGAGTAAAAAATCAGTAATATTATTTCCCAGGAAATACCTGGTCTGTTTTCCGCAGCCGATTATTCGCCGTCTGAACGGTTGGCCGCTTTAGGATCAACAAAGGCAGTCCCGAAGTCCCAGAAGCTGCGCCATTCCATGCCCAGCGTATTGAAATTGCCCTGGCCCCCTTCGACGGTGGGCCGGCGTTTTCCCTGCAGGTAGGCGATCTGGATTGCCGGGGCACTCTCCGGATTGCCAAACAGGAACCACTTTTTAGGGCTGGCATTCGCAATGGCGGCATTATTCAACCAGGGCGATGACACTGGCTCGAACTTGCCCGCATGCGGGTTGTCGACGGTATTGGGTTTGTTGGCCGTAGTCGTCTCATTGACCTTGGTCTCTTTATAGAGCGACTCGGCAACCACCTTCAACGCGTTCGGAACCAGCATAATTTCCGGCGTGATCCCGATCGGCAGCCCCTTGGAATCAACCTGATCCAGGAACGCCGCTTCCGCCGTTGTCAGCGCGGTGATGCTGAGAACAGAAGCCGCGGTGGTCTGCAGGTTTTTATTGCCGACACTGAAAAAGCTGCCCGCATTAGCCAGCAGTAGCGTATAAACGGCCCGCTGCAGGGCATTCGAACCGCCACGGCCAAAGACGCCGATCAGATCTTTAAACACGCCCAGGTCATCATTGATCATGTCTTCGCGTGTCAGGGAAATCATTCTGGCTTTGGTTTTCACCTGATTGGTATAGGTCTCTTCGGACATGCTGCCGTGTTCGATTTCCCCATTCTTCCCGAGGTCAACCAGCTCCCCATCTGCCGTCACACGATGCCGTGTATGGATTTTGAAATCCATGTGGTCGGTCTGATTACAGAACTTTTCGACCACGCTGATCACGGAATTGTAAGACTTCAACAGATGTTTGTTGGCTACGTTCCCCAGCACGCCGGAAAGCGAGAGCGTTGAAGTCCCGCCGGCACGGATCATCATGTCCGCTTTCAGGGCAGCCTCAATCATGCCGTCCGTCACACGGCCGTTGCCAGCATGGCCGCCCGTGGCCTGGATGACATCAACCATCAGCGATCGCAGGCTGACATCCTTCCGAACATCAATGGCGGCATTCATGGTCCGCTCATTAAATTGCTTACCCGCTTCCTCTTCATTCAGGAATCCGTTGTTCATGCAGATCGCGGCTTCAATCACCAGCGATTCCGCAGGCGCATCGGCGGCACCGGACTTTCGTGCTTTGGGCCGTGATGCCCGCAACATGGTGATTTCGGTCTTTTCCAGAGTCCATTTTTCCTGAATCGCTTTAGCAGCGATATCAGAATTACCTTCACAGAGTTCGTTGATGCCGTCGATCCGCTGCATCTCGCCGACCGATTTGGCACGCAGCCCCTCCAGGTACTCATCTGTTTTCGCCTGCAGCACCAAGGCAGGATCGGTTTCGCCGGATGCGTCCGGTTTCTTTTTCTCAGGCGGCGCCGTCAATGCTTTCTGAGCATTATCAAACGTGGCCTGCAGATCTTGTAACTGACCTTCAGACAATTCATGTTCCTCACCAAATGTGGCCAGAATCCATTTTTCAAACTCATTCATGTTCGAAACTCCTTTGGGTTTAGCGACCGAAGCCGCAAGACTTACTTCTGTGTCATCATCCGAACCGAGGGTTACGAATGAGAGCTCTTTCAATTGCGACTGACGTGCCACAAGCACGGGTCCGCTAAACGTCTGCCCGTTGACGGTGACATTCCGCCCCTGGGGAATCATCTCCACCTTCAGTGCTTTGGCGCCGATGGAGACTTGCCAGGGGAAACCGTTTTTGCTGGCGGTCACCACTTCTTTCGAATCGGCGTTGTCGACCGAGATCACTCCGGAGGCTTCCAGCGTCCGGAAGTTATTCCGGATCTGCGTGGTGTGACCGATGTTTCGCTCTGTCTGATGTTCCCGCAGCACTGGCCGGGACTTGTCGGTGACCTGCAATCCCTGCAGGTCGACGACTACTGGATACTTAATCCCAGCCAGAATCAGCTTGCCGCCCCCGTAACACTTCATTTCAAACGTGGGCGGCTTTGCCGGATCATCCGGAGGGGTAATCACAGGCCGTGCATCTTCGGCAGCTTCAATGTAGAAGTCCTTCAGCGAGGCTGCGACCGATGCCCGGATCGGAAATTCATTCTTCCTGGTCTGCATCTTCTTCGTCTTCCGATTCTTCCGGCGATTCAGTTTCTGTTGACGGTTTACCATGATCCATCACCCCTTCGGTATTGATGTTGTTGTCGCGAATAAACGCCTGCTCTTCCGAGACCTGCTGCAGCTCGGTCCGCCAGTCTTTGTTCTCTTTGGCGTACTCGGCTTTGTAGGTCGTGGTTTTGTTTTCCAGCTTGGTCTTCTGGGCGTTGGCCGCTTTCTGCGGATCGACGTGTTCTGTGCCGTCCCAGTTCCAGCCGTAATCGTCGAGGTAATCGAGCGACACATATGTTGAGAAAAATTCGCTGATCTTATTCCGCAGTTTCTTTTTCTTGACTGTGCTGGACCAGTGCGGGTCCTCACCCCAGGCCATTGCGGCTTCGATCATCCACTCATCCAGAACCGATTCCATGATCGACTCTTCCACGCGGTTGGTCTCGATGCGCAGTGATTTGTAATAGGTCTGATGATCCATCCGGCCTGAAGCGTAGTTGTAGTTAGACGAATTCGCGGCCGCGATGTTGAACGGCATGTTGATGCAGCGGGCCATTTCATTGATGACCGCATCTTTAAACATGGGGTAATTCGTCACCGGCTGTTCCGGTTTGAATTGCCGCATGTCGTACCCTTCCGGCAGGAACAGCATCATGTTGCGTTCGATGTCGATGATATCCATCGGTTCCACATCTTCATCGGCCTGGACGTTGGGGCCGGTGGCGGTCGCGACAGCAGCCATGGCGGCGGCAGTTTCGGCAGCAGAAACGACGGCGAGCGTGTAACGTCGCAAGTGGGCAAAGAGCGGTAATGCTGTGGCGATTTCACAGACGCCCCGTTTCTGCTGCGCGCGTTCCTCGTCGTACAAATGCACGATATAGCGGGCGGGCACCGGTTCAGATTCCAGCGAGCCGGTGACTGCCGAAAGACTCAACACGTTATCTTTCACGACATCATAAGTGATCGGGTTGTCGTACTCGTCGAAATGGATTCCATCCACAGAATCCTCTTCGTCCAGGTTGTAGTTGTAACCGGGGGAGGTCACCTGTTCTGCACCCAGCGGGCTCAACGCCAGTTTGACGGCATGTTTGATTTTGGGATTTGTCACCAGCATACCGAAACCTTCTCCGTCAATCACTTTCGACATCTTGATTGTGTGCAGTTTCCGGGCCAGCTTGACGCGTCGGCTCCATTTGTGGAACTCTTTTTCCAGCCAGGCATCAACCTTCAGGTTACCCGTGCGGATCTGCAGCCGGGGGCCGGTGCCGATGGTGTCGTTCGCGTACGTTCGGACGATCCCCTTCGCGTAGGAATTCGCTTCCAGGACTTCATAGCGGGCACGGTTCCGGAGTGTACGCCGAACATGCGGGTTCGTCGCCTCGTGGACACTCAGCCCGTCCGCATTGGCCCAGTGTTTTTGATTATGGACTGTGGTTTCGGCGGCATCATAACGGGCATTGATGGCCATCGCGTTATTGCGCAGACGTCGCCGGGGACGCTGCACCGGCGTGCTGAAAGGTCGGCCATGATGGTCTACTAAAACCGGCGTGATCAATTTAAGGTGCTCCAGGATGACGCAACTGAGTAAATGCGATCCCGCGTGTTTTGGTTGTGGTGGCGGCCGCTTTGGCGCCCAGATATTTATCCGCTTCGATCTGCTCTTTGAGGGAATGCTGCGTGAAGTTCACGCCATCGACCACGCCAGACTTCGGTTGCTGGGCGGACTCTTCAATGGTCTCTGATAAATCTGCCATCGTTTCACCTCGGATCGAATCAATAAAAAAACCGAACTCAGGCGAGCCAATAAAAAAAGGCCACGCGGGGATTGCGGCCCCGCATGGCCTTTGTATCAGCTGGATTCACTCCCGTTAATTACTCGTGAGTGTCGCCCTTTGTTCGGTTGTTGAACGCATTTTCCTGAAACAGGGGCAGCCCGTCTAGGGGAGTCCGGTTATTTCCTGAGAAATAATTTCGAAAAGCGCTACATGTAGCGCTCACTCTGGAATTACCTCGAATGTCGTGAACTTCCGACCGCAGTGCCGGCAGATCCTGACGCGCCGGATTTTCTTCATGACCTTCGTCGTGCGGAAGGTTTCATGGTGCCGACAGCCGCATTCAGGACAGGGGATGCCTTCCTCTTTCGTCTGTTCAACCGGCGGTGCTGGTTTCATATCATCGCTCACGTGCTGCCCTCCTTTCCCGCTGTCGATCTGCCATTGATTTTCCTGATCGTTTTTTCTTCGGCTTGTCGTGTGCTTCCGGAATCAAACCTTTCAACGTCGCACCCTGCATGGAAGCGGCCACCGCACAACCCACCACACCGTCCCATAAGTGGTTATCAAACAGGCCCGGTCTCAGGCTCCAGTGTTTGCGGGTCTTGCCCGCTGCCTCATACGTCACGTCGGTTCCATACTCGGCCGTCAGTTGTTCCAGCAGCATGCGATGCTGCACGGCCGCCGTCTTCACCTGGTAAATCGTCAGGGCACCAGAGTCGTTTTTGTCGACCTCGAACCGGTTCGCGATGAAGGTTTTCCACCAGTCCGTATCGTAAACAGCCGCCCGGATGGATGTTTTACCGGGATTGATACGCCAGTGGTCACCGCGTTTCTCACCCGGTTTCGGCCTGGTGCTGGGATCGTTCAGTTCCCGTTGCTTGATCCCGATCCCCTTGCTGGGCAGCAGGATGGAGGCATACTTGGACCGCCGGCAGAAATCGTAGACCACTTTCTGTTCCCAGCCTTCGTCAATCAGAGCCTTGCCAATGCGGTGCACGCTGCCTGTTTCCGATCGCCATTCGCGGCCCAGCAGCTGGTCGGTCAGCTCTTCCAGTCCGTTCAACAGAGCCGCCTCGAGTCCGGCCCCCGGTTTTTTCATCTGCATGGAAATGCGTGCGGAAGCCAGTGTGGTATAGCGGGTCTTCTGGTCTGGCCAGACACCATAATCAATGATCGTGCCCGTGAAGTCATCGACCCAGGCAATGACCACATACCACAAAACCTTTTTACTCAAATCGATGAAGGCTGTCAGGATTGACGCATCAGCCGGCACCACAGACCGCTTCAGGTTGATCATCCGTTTTGCGAGGTCATCCGAATCCAGGGAGGAAACACTTTCGTCCTGACCATCCTGGGGATCGTTCTGGCATTCCGCATAAAACGTTTCTTCATTCGTCAGGAAACGATTCATGGCATTCTGGACCGCTGAGATTTCTCCATTCTTCGCATTGAATCGTTCCGGCCAGGCAGCGGCGGCCCCCTTGTCCATCGCCTTCCGATGTTTCTTATAGTAGGCGGTTGCCTCCAGGCCATCGCCGCCATTCACCAGGCTTTCAACCTGAATGGCCCGGTACTCTTCCCAGAGTTTCAAATCTTCCGGAAACGATTCCAGCATCCGCGTGGTCTCGCCGTGAAACTCCGGATGCAGCTCGCGATCGAGCAGCCGGCAAGCCAGGTCACCGTCTTTGATTTTCGTACAGGGAATCACAATGCCCAGCTGATCATCCGGGCCCGACATGAATTTAATATCCGCCGTGATGATGTCTTCACGATCTTTACACTGCGGGGGAGACTTCGCGGACTCCCGCGTCTGCGGATCGTCCAGCAGCACAAATGTCGGGCGGGCGATCGAGCCGTCCATCCTTTCATACTGCCGACCACGCAGTTCCCCCTCGATGCCGGTAACGTCGATAATCGAACTGTTTGATTTTGCGTAAGAAACCGGGATTGATGCCAGGACGATTTGTGACTTGCCCCACTCAATCATCGTGGGTTCGCCCTTGAACTTCTGGCCCGGAGCGCGGCGGGCTTCCCCTTTGATATGACGGATCGGAATGCAGACTTCCGGATAGTCTTCATAAAGAAGCTGATTAAATCGCAGCGTGGATTTAATGTTCTTGATCAGACGGTCGGCTGATTTCTGAGCTGCACCTACTAACACGGAATACGGACTGTAACCGTTGATGATCGCCCAGACCACGCCCCAGCGGGCAATGGTTGTTTTGCCGTCGCCGCGTGGCATGGCAAACGCAAAATCCAGCCCGTGCATGGCGGACTGTTCGATCCGGTCAATCACCTTGATATGATTGTGGGACCACTTCAGATTGAACGCTTTGCCGCCATACGTCTCACACGTATAAGCCAGGCTTTTCTCTGCCCGCTCCCGACGTCCAGGCTTTAAAGGACCGGCATCAAACAGATCTCCGAACTGCTCATACACATCCTGCGAGTGAGCCCGCTGGGATGCCTGATAATTCCGGACTCGGTCCGCTTCCCGATCCGCATAAGTATCATTCTGTGACACCATCTAACAACCATTCGACCTGCCACGCAAAACCAAAATCCCCGCCCCGCCGTGCGTAAGTAAAGTTACATCAAATACCGGTAGTTCCCTCTCCTGTGAACATCCAAATATACCTCAGGAAGGACCCGTGAACCCGGCAGCGGCCACCAGCCACACCCCGCAGCAGCCCGGCGCCGACCGCTCCACGCTGGCGCCATCAACCCTCCTGAATCGTTCGATGGCTGTTTCACCAGGCCCCGCATTCGGCATCCCATAGAGCAGTTCCGCGTCACATGCAGGACAATTTATCATTCCATCACTTTGAGCTGTGACAGTCCACTCCCGGTGACATCTATGGCAATTCAGCTTCTGGGTCGTGACAGGCACCCCAGCAGGCCAGAGCGGATCGTGTAGCTCTTTCCATTCGCGTTCGACTTCAGACTTCGATATAAACCCCTTAGACACGTTGTATTCCAGCTCTGCCATCAGGGAAGCGACTTCATAAGGGTTGTCACCAGTCACCACACCACTGTTGTAGAGTGCATCCCATAGCTGAGAATGCAGATTCTTCTCTGCTACTTCCCTCAGAGCCTTTCTCCACAGAGAGAACCATGAACCCACCATCGAAGTATCTTCTCCGGTTATCAGCCCCATTTCTAAACAGATCCTGATTTTGCCTTCGTGTGACAACTGCAGGAATCCCTTCACAATCATTTCACTTGTCATCATGCCCCCATCATCATCAAAAACAAAACGCATTTGTGATACTCTTCCGCGGTCATGGTTCCGCAGTCGCATGGCCAGCATTTACCATCGACTCACTGACCGATTGACCTTCCATTGTATAGACCCGGCCCAGTACACGGCTCATTGATATCGACTTGCCGACCTCGCCGTTATGCTTTGTGGGGATCTCTAAAATGACATCCTGCCCGTCTATCAATCCTCTCAGATAATCCCTTGCCTCAATGCCTCGCTGCTTTTCAGATTTGTCTTTTGTTCGCACTTCTGCCGCCCAGCAATCAAGCAGGCGTACTTTGAATTCCTTTTTGACCTCAACCGTGATTGTGTCGCCGTCGTAAACTTCGGTTACCCTTGCTGTTGTTATCCATCCCGGTTCCGGCATTATGGGTCGAGTCCTATCTCGTATTGTGTGTCTGTATCAATTGTTGGATCGGCTGGCGTTGCTGGAGTCGGTTGGTTCTTAATCGCATCCCAAATCAGATAACCACCCGCAGGCACACCGATTCCCGTAAACATCAACCCTGCTCCCAAGGCCAGTTTTGCGAGTGTTCCCGCAGTATTTCCGCTTGCTGGCATGTACTGGTGAATCACGCTGTTGTCATCGCCAATGTGCATATCCTCGCCCTCTGGCCGGTTATTGTCTGTCACTTCTTTACCGAGCAGCTTTTCACGAGTTGACATCACCAGCGAATTCACATTATCAAACCTCTTTGCCGTCTGCCTCAATCCCTCCGCCCGTTCCCCCACTTTCACTTTCCACCACGTTTGAGCTAGTTTCTCCTTCCAATTCAGGGGAGATTCCTGCTCCGTTGTCGTCGCTTCCACCATCCTTATTCCCCCATGATGAAACGAGCTTGCCGAACGTCCCGCTTTGGAACGCCCGGTCTAGCTCATTGTTGTCGGCAATCATCTGAGTATGGAATTCCGTACTCTGCCTGATTAACTCTTCCAGTGGGTCAACCATTACGCTGGTGATGGCCCACCGGGGCTTACCTTGGCCTGGACTTCACGAATCCCGACAGCCTCATCGAGTGTCACCATGCGTTTGTTTTCCAGGTAATCGTAGTCAACGACCTTCGCAACGGTTATGAAGTTGTTTTGTGCAACAGTCCCCGATTGCATGAGTTGCGTTAACATGTGATTCGCTACGTTGTCGGATAAATCCACAGCCATCTCCTTTACTCCTTCCCCCTCAACGGGGATCTCAACATCTAAAATATCGCCGTCTGGCATTACTTAGCCTCACTTGGTTTAACGGCCTTAAAACGAAGCTTGATGGGATCACCAAGCGGATACGTTTGTTTTGCAATCGGCTTACCGTCTGCGTCCATAATCCATACGGGAATCTGTGTTTTATTCAGCTTGTCGATCTCTGCCTTGAGTAGTCCGATTTGAACCTCTAAGGCTGCAACCTGCTCGCTGTTTATTGTTGGGTTCTCTGGATCTTCCACGTCCACAATCACAGGCGGTTCGCTGCCGCAACTCGGAAGCCTGCCGTACTGCTGAATCAACTGCTGACGAATCAATACGCCGTCTGTGTAGATTGTGTTCGAATAATCATGGCCTTTGATGATGCCGACTACCTGACCGTTTACGACGATCGGCCCGCCAGAATCCCCCTTGGCTACGATCTTTGAAAAGACTCTACCATTCGGACCCACGCGGATTTTTGCCCGCAACACCCTAACCGTCTCAACGCCGTTTGGGTACCCGTAAGCAACAGCCTCGGCGCCGTTTGCAGGCTGGTTCTCAGCAACAGCAAAGCACCGTGTGGCGTCAATCTTCTGCGTCTCGATAATCGCGTAATCAATACCGTCCTGATATCGCTTGTGGACGACTCGAGCGCCCCACCATTGCCCGGCATATCCAACATGCACAGTCTTAGCCTGATTTACGTTATGGGCTGCTGTGATGTAAACCGATCTATCATCGATGTTCCCGATATAAGCACACGCCCCGGTTCCGATGATCTGCTGGCAACTGTTTTGGTTGCAGCTTGTTTCAGTTACCCGAACGACCAACGCCTGAGCCTGTACAACGGAAGCCAGCATCAGCACAAATAGAATTGTAAGTGTCTTCACCATTTTACATATCTTTCGATTACAAGTAACACAATATGCCATGGATTATTCGGTACTTTACCATGGGACCATGCAAACGCCCCAATCCCAAACAGCCTGACGCGCCGGTAATATATTCCGGCCATGAACTTCCCTAGGTCACAGGCCCGCAGATTACGGTAGAGCTGCTGATCGGCCCGCTTCCGATCCTTTTTGCAGCCGCCCAGGTGATAGGCCCAGTCATGAAAGTGGCAGGCAGGACGGATATCAACCCCGCCAAACTCATCCGGGGCATAGCTGCAACCGTTTGACTTGAAAGTATCGATTGGCTGAAACCCTTCCATTTTCTTAAATAGAGCTTCGGGCAAATCGGCGTTTGTGATTTCTGTCATGGTCGCACCTGAGTGACTACTTCCTAAGCAGTTCGAGAATTCGCTGATGGTCCATAAGCGTTCGCCGATTATCGCCGATCCGCTCGCCATGTATTGCTACCAAGCTGGTGTTTACCTTAACATCGTCGCCAAGTTCATCGACATCGCTAACTAGCTTTTCATTGTCCTTTTGAATCTGGCGAAGAATCATTACCGTCTCTGATGCGGAGCT
>JBDNHJ010000288.1:0-4078 GCA_041688835.1 Fuerstiella sp. | reverse complement strand
GTCACCATCAATTCTTCCGATTGGGGCGCTTGATTTCACATCAAAAGGCCGGGATGCTGGTCTGAACGTCCCACTTCAGCATCTGGTGATCCATGAACTTCATTCTGAAACCCTGGCAGCTTCTGTTTCTCGTCTTCTGCGACTGGGTGCGTCGGCGTCAGACAGAAATCATTGAGTTTCAAGACGCCCAGATTAGAGCTTTGCTCGAGAAACTTGGCAAACAACGCGTCCTTCTCAGCGACGACCAGCGTCGGCTCCTCGCGGTCAAAGGCGAATCGATCGGACGCAAAGCACTGCTTGAGCTGACAACCATTGTCACCCCGGACACGATTCTTCGCTGGCACCGGGAACTGGTCGCGAAGAAGTGGGATTACAGCGATCGCCGAAAAGTCGCGGGGCGGCCACGCGTGAAGCGAGAGATCGTTGACCTTGTGTTACGGATGGCACGTGAAAACCCGTCCTGGGGTTATGATCGCATCAAGGGCGCGCTGGCGAATCTCGGGTACGAAGTGTCCGATCAAACCGTGGGCAACATACTCAAGGAGCATGGAATTGAACCGGCTCCGGAACGGAAACGACAGACGACCTGGAAAACGTTCCTTAAATCGCACTGGGACGTACTGTCGGCGATCGACTTCACGACGGTTGAGGTCTGGACGAAAGATGGACTGGTGACATTCTATCTGCTGTTCGTCATGGAATTGAAGACACGCCGCGTGCACTTCGCTGCCTGTACGCCGACCTTGGGTGATGACTTCATGAAGCAAATCGCGAGGAACCTGACCGATCCCTTTGACGGCTTCCTGAAAGACAAGAAGTACGTCCTGATGGATCGCGATACCAACTTCAGCTCGGCGTTTCAGGGTGTTCTGGAAGGGGCCGATGTGCAGCCGGTGCGACTTCCACCGAGCATTCCCAATTTGAACGCGTATTTGGAACGCTTTCATTTGAGCATCAAATCAGAGTGTCTTTCTCGAATGATCTTCTTCGGCGAGAAGTCATTGCGTCGCGCTGCCACAACCTATCTCGAACATTACCACAGGGAACGCAACCATCAGGGACTCCAAAACCAGATCATTGAACCGGGCGACGAAGTGGCCGCTGTTGCTGGAAACATCGAGTGTCGTGAGCGACTCGGTGGAGTGCTGAATTACTACTATCGTGACGCGGCCCAGCGCCCGATCGAACACGTGCACCGGAAATCGACGATCGAGGTGCGCGCCGATGCGAAAATCGGCGGTGAATTCGGACGCGGTTCGAGAGTCTGTCAGATAGTTCGGCCGAGATGCAACATGTCCGAGCCATCCAAATTGCGTTCTATCCGCCGCTTACTGGGCGTTCGTTTTTTTTGACCAGACGGGCTCGACACTCGGATGTGAAGATGACGATGCGATATGCCCATGTCGGATTGGCAGAGCAGGCAAGATCGCTGGAATCGTTACCGGCTCCGAGCCGCAGCCAAAAGGCTGACACGCCAGTCAGTGTTTCAGTCAGTAAACCGGGCGGCTCTGCCTGTCCAGACGTGACATCGTCTGACATGAATCGGCAAGACCAAAAACACTTAAACCCCTGCGAGAGCAGGGGTTTAGGCATTCTTTCTCATCGCCTGTCATCAGACGGCAATGATCGTCAAAAGCGGAGAGAGCGGGATTCTAATTCGCCCTTTCCGTAACTCCAGCTCACTACATGGTTTGTGACGTTAAGTCCAAACGGTGTTGGGAGTTGTGGTTTGTCATGAATGGTCAGCAATGGTCACGAGTATTCACGACTGGTCAACCAATTTGTCACACTGTGACAAGCGTCCGAACCTGTCTCAATGCCTCCACGGTATTGAGGAATTTTTATCATGGCTCGAGTTTACCCTCGAAAGAGGAGTGGTGTTATCCGAAATCGTGTGGCGATATATGCTCGCTACAGCAGTCGGTTTCAGCACTCAATCGACGACCAGGTTCGGACGTGCCGCGAGTGGGCGGAGAAGAATGGATATGACGTAAAAGTCGTATTCACCGATGAAGCCGTGACCGGGAAAAGCTCCCGGCGTAAGGGGCTTAAGGAGCTCCGGAAGGCGATTGAAGACGATGAAGTTGATTGAAGTTGATATCGTCGTGGTCTTCACTACGAATCGACTCTATCGCAAAATGTACCAGTCGCTGCAGTTTGTCGAAGAGGAAATTGTTGAGCAGGGCAAACGCTGTGTTTTCGTCCAGTCCGGGATCGACACGGCGGATACTTCCGCTTGGCGGCAACAGTTGCAACTGAATGCCATGATCGATGAATTTCTTGTTCAGACGATCGGAAAACACGTCAATGCCGCCCATGAAGGCCTCTTGTTGCAGCGGCGAGTCTTCGGAACAGTGACCTTTGGGTTTACTGGCGAAGAGATTGCAGGACAGACGACTCGGTTGGCGCGACCGGCGAGACGATTGATCATTGACGCGGTCGAATCGAAATGGGTCTGCAGGATCTTTCAATGGTTCGTCAAGTCGCGGCTCTCCATTCGCCAAATCGTGAAACGACTCAACCTGAAGAAGGCGCCACTCTCCCCGCGCTGTCGTTCAGATCAATGGACACGACTGGCGGTGCGAAGAATCCTGAAAAATTCGCGGTACATCGGTGACTGGAGCTACGGTAAAACGAAAGCCGTTTGGCTGAACAAGAAGGGCTACCAGATTCAGGTCCCACGTGAAGCACCACTTCGCGAAGCGATCATCGAGGAATTGCGAATTATCGATGACGTTTTGTGGGCCGAGGCTCAGGAAAGACTCACAAAACTTGCCGATAACGCAGGTCGCAGGCCGGTCGATGGTGATCGTAAGTCGAGACCTCAGGTCTTGAATGGAATGTTGAAGTGTAAAGAGCACGGTCAGCGACTTTACGTTGGTGGTCCTTATGGTCGCTACATGGTTTGCAAGAAGTGCCGCGAGGCAGCTGAGCCATATCTGTTTTCAATGTTACCACGAGCATTAGCTTTCAAATTGCTGTGCCAGGAAATCTCGAAGATCCTCCTGAGTGAAGACGCGTTTATCGATGAAGTGATTGCAGCAGCACGACTGTTGATCGAACAATCGCAACTACCTGATCCAGAGCAGTTACGTGAACTGCAACAGCAGAATGAGAAGCTTGGGCGACATGTCAAGTTCGTCCTGGAATCTCCTGGCGATACGGAGGATGACTTCGAGGAAAACCGAAAGCAGCTGGCCGAGCTTCGTCAGCAGCGTGCGACCGTTCAAAAAGAGATCGCCCGCTTCGAACAACAGGCAAGTGCGGTGCCCGAGCTTCCAACCACCGAAGTACTTCGTGAGCACGTTGCGGCGTTGAACGAGATTCTGCAATCGGCTGCCGGTGGTGAAGACGAAGAGTCTCAAGCTGCGGTTGCT
The DNA here is from genome assembly GCA_041688835.1 of Fuerstiella sp. Taxonomy (GTDB): domain Bacteria; phylum Planctomycetota; class Planctomycetia; order Planctomycetales; family Planctomycetaceae; genus Fuerstiella. The sequence goes on along the minus strand of JBDNHJ010000288.1, from coordinate 701 downwards.
AACTTGATAAGGCAACTTACCCGAGACGAAATTGTCGTAAGTCAATGTGGTGAACGGAAAGCCCAGCGGGGTTGGTTGCGGTTGGACGTCAACATCGACGTCATTCATTCCGTTCTTTCCAATCTCGGATTCAATGCCGGAGTTAGCCGCGTTGCACTTTCCATAGAAGTGACTGAAGCATCTCTTGATGACCCTAAGGAGCAGGTGGCGTTGACTATGTACCGAGAGCATGTGCCAGTCAAAGATATTGCCGTTGCTCTTGAATGGCACCGAAACCGCGTCACGAAAGTTCTGAAAAAACTTTATGCCGCCGAAGGATTGGAATTGCCCGACGGGCGTTCTGCCCGCCACAAACACCGTCCTTCTGACGATTGCATCTACGTTCGTCATGCCGAAGACGCCTACCGTTTGTGGAATTCAGGGAAATCGTGGCGATGCATCGGAACCGAGTTGGAGATGTGTGATATGACTGCGAAACACGCAGCAGAATACTGGTGCAGGCAGCATGATCTGCCAGTACCCACCGTTGAATCGCGCCGGCCCACTTCTTTCGTAACGCTGCTGGAGCCGGACACACCATGCAGGTGCGGGTTGCTTCGCGAGTGCGATTGCGTTCGGTTGTTGTGCAGCAACGAACACTCTTCGCCGCGAAATCCGTCGTTTCGTGTTCGTCAAAAATCTGTGAGATCGTTTTCATCAGC
>JBDNHJ010000287.1:0-12843 GCA_041688835.1 Fuerstiella sp. | reverse complement strand
GGCCAGCGTCCAGCCCGCAAAGCTTCTAGCACGGCATAGCGTCCCGTCAACCAGTTTTTCTGATGGCTGGCCTGCAGCTGCCGGCGGCGACTTTTTCGATGGCCCGATGGTTTTGGCATGTGTCAGTCGATCAGCCGACGGGCGTTGGCCCCGGATTTTCTATATTTGGAAACCGCAGCTAACGCCGTGCGGCTGATGAAATCACGAACAGTCACCGCTTACGTTAAAGCATCTCGTTCCGACTGCCAACGGTTCCGACTCCAGAAGTCGATAAATGGGCGGCACCGGATGCCGAAATCGTATCCAAACTGTTAAGCTGCCTGCTCAGCGCTCTAAGCGGATGTTTTGAATCGCAGCACCAGCTGTCGGGCAGTCAACACAGCGCATGACGGGAGGCACATGCGTTTTCGCCCGCTGCCCGTGCAGAACGCCACAACTTCATCAACCTCGGCAACGGACGGAGCATCAATCGTGACGGAGACAATCGACCTTTCAGCACACGGAATCACTGTTGAGCAGATCCTTCGCAATCCCGGACCGCCAACGCTGTACGAAGAAGCGATTCGGCACGAACCGGGGACCAGCATTTCAGACACCGGCTGCCTGATCGCCTACTCAGGTTCCAAGACCGGTCGTTCGCCCCAAGACAAACGCGTGGTCCGACACCATGCGTCCGAAAATGATGTGTGGTGGGGACCGGTGAACTTTCCACTGGACGAAATGACGTTCTCAATCAACCGCGAACGCGCGATCGATTATCTGAACACGCGCCCTCGGCTGTATTGCGTCGACGCCTTTGCCGGTTGGGACCAAGCCACGCGGCTGAAGGTTCGCGTGATCTGTGCGCGTCCGTATCACGCGCTGTTTATGCACACGATGCTGATTCGGCCCACGGAAGAAGAACTGCTGACGTTTGGCGAACCGGATTTTGTCATCTATAACGCGGGCGGCTTTCCGGCCAACCGCTACACCACGGGCATGACATCTCGCACCAGCGTCGATCTCAGCCTAGAACGCAAAGAAGTGGTGTTGCTGGGCACCGAATATGCCGGCGAAATGAAAAAAGTAGTGTTCACTTATATGAACTACCTGCTGCCGAGTCGTGGGATTTTGTCGATGCACTGTTCGGCCACCAGCGATCGCGAAACCGGCCGTTCGACTGTGCTGTTTGGTCTCTCCGGAACTGGCAAGACAACGTTGTCGGCCGATCCGAATCGCTATTTAATTGGCGACGACGAACATGGCTGGTCGGACGATGGGATCTTTAATATCGAAGGCGGTTGCTATGCCAAAGCCGTGTATCTAACGCGAGAATCCGAACCGGAAATCTTTGATGCGCTGCGATTTGGAGCTGTGCTAGAAAACGTGGTGTACGACAAAGCGCGGCATCATGTCGATTTCGAAAACACGTCGATTACGCAAAACACTCGCGGAGCCTATCCGATTGAGCACATGGCCAACGCGAAGATTCCGTGTGTGGCCGATCATCCGTCCGACGTGATTTTTCTGACGTGCGATGCGTTTGGAATTCTGCCGCCAGTCAGCCGATTGACTCCCGAACAAGCGATGTACTACTTCATCAGCGGCTACACGGCCAAGGTGGCTGGCACAGAAATGGGCATCAACGAACCAGAAGCGACCTTCAGTCCGTGCTTTGGCGGACCGTTTTTGCTGTGGCACCCATCGCGTTATGCCGAACTGCTGGCGGAGAAAATTCGCCGACACGATTCGTCTGTCTGGCTGGTCAACACGGGCTGGTCGGGTGGAGCCTACGGTGTTGGCAGCCGCATGCCGCTGCGGTTTACGCGGGCGATCATCGACGAAATTCACAACGGCAGTTTGATTCAAGCTCCGACAACGACGGATGCGATCTTTGGTTTCGAAGTCGTCACGGAATGTGCGGGCGTTCCGGCGGAAATGCTGCAACCGAAGCTGTCCTGGCGCGACGCGGCTGCGTTCGACGAAACGGCGAAGAAGCTGGCGTCCAGTTTTCGAACGAACTTCGAAAAGTACGCCGCCGAATGCGATCCAGCCGTCAGCGCCGCCGGGCCGATTGGGTAAGCGCCGGCAGCGATTGAGTCCCGGTCGGGACGACAGACTGTTGCCGGTGACGAATGTCACCGGTTCCCGCGATCGGAATGCGTTTCAGGCTTGGAAAGCCGACACGGCCTCTGCCGGTGGCGTCAGCCACCGAAAGTCTCTGCACTATGCCAACAGGCCCGGAGGGCCGACAGAAATGCACGAAACCGTTATTGCTGTGTCGGCCCTGCGGGCCTTTTCGCCACTCCTAAACGTCACCGGGGCCTGATGACCCCGGCAAAGACTGTGTCGTCCCTTCGGGTCTAAGTCGCAGATTCCAAATCACATTTTCCCGATGTGCTCACCTGTTAAAATCCTTAACGGCAGAAGTCCGTCGGTCCTACCGGGACGGAATCGCTGGTGAGAATCTTTCCAGCTGACAAAGATCGGTAGACAAAAACGTTACGCCAGCGTTTCTGTTCATCGAGATTCACATGTTTCTGCCGTTTGTTGTGTTAAAGCTGTCGTTCATATGGTTCAAGATTCGCTGGCTGTCCAATTTTCAGTTGCCATAAAAACGCTGGATCACAGCGCTGCGGAATACGTGCCCGCGCTGGTGAATTTGATTCTGCAGCAGGCGCGTGGCGGTCGAGCCAGCGATGTGCATTTGGTTCCGGCGGAACAAAACATGCTGATGCAGTGGCGGATCGACGGCGTTCTGCACAGCGTCGCGGCGTTTGATGCACAGTTGACGCCACGACTAATCGCGCGGCTCAAGGTCATGGCTGGCCTGCTGACTTATCGCACGGATGTGCCGCAGGAAGGGCGCATTTCAGCGTGTGCCGACCTTGGTGGCGAGAGCGCCGAGAGCCTAGATAGGGCGGCGGGGGAAGTTCGTGTTACCACGTTTCCCACACTGTTTGGCGAAAAGGCGGCCATTCGACTGTTCGCCGACAGCCAACACTATCAACGCTTGGCAGATCTGGGGCTGCCGACGGATGTGGAAGAATCGCTGCGTGATCTATTGCAGCAAACATCCGGCGTCATCTTGCTGACTGGTCCATCGGGCAGCGGCAAGACCACCACCGTGTATGCGTGCCTGCGAGAATTAGTGGAACAGTACGGCGAATCTCGCGGACTGATGTCGCTGGAAGATCCGATCGAAGTGGTGGTGCCGGGCGTCACTCAGTCTCAAGTGCAGCCGAACGTGGGCTTCGATCTGGCGGCGGGCTTGAAGTCGATGATGCGGCAGGATCCGGACGTGATTATGGTGGGAGAAATCCGAGATCCGGCGACCGCAGAAAGTGCCTTTCAAGCGGCGTTGACCGGGCACCTTGTGATCACCACCTTTCATGCGGGCAGCAGCGTGGAAGCCGTCACGCGATTGCTGGAAATGGGGCTCGAACCCTATCTGCTGCGCAGCACGCTGCAGGCCGTTGTGTGCCAGAGATTGCTGCGTCAATCGTGTGTGCAGTGCCAAGTTTTGGCGACTGTGGAAAATCCTTTGAAATTGTCAGACAAACAGCGGGCCGGTGATGCTCCTGAAGCAAGCTGTGCTGTCTGCGGCGGCTTAAAATACCACGGTCGATTTGTGACGGCCGAAGTTTTGGATCCGCATCAGCCAGAAATTGCGAACGCGATTGTCGATCGGCTGGATGCTCGCAGCCTGCAGACCATCGCGATCGAAAGTGGAACAGTGACATTAAGACAACGTGGTCAGCAGGCTGTTGCAGCGGGTTTGACTACGCTAGAAGAAGTTTTTCGAGTGTTAGGACGTTGAAGGTTTAGAAGAATTTGGCAACTATGTCGATCACATTGGAAGACGTCGAAAACCTCAGCATCGAAGTGAAAGCTCTGGTTCATGCGGGCTTGCCGCTGCAAAGTCATCTGGCTGCAGCGGGTGCCGGTCATGGGCAACGGCTGCAGCAATTGACCAAATCGATCTCGGCCGGTCTGGCAGAAGGCAAGTCACTGGCAGACACGGTTCGCGACAATTCAACCGGTGTGCCGCGGATTGTGGCGGCTTCGATTGCGGCGGGCGTCCGTACGGGGAAGTTGGCGGAATCGATCGAAATGCTGGGCGATATGGCTCACGACATGATCGAACTTCGCCGTCGCGTGATGCAGTCGATCACCTATCCGCTGACAGTGGTGGCAGTCGCGACGATGTTGTTCTTTCTGTTCATCCGCCGGTTCCTCGGATCGGTTCGTTATATGTTTGATGATCCAGATACGTCGCCGTCGGAATGGTTTTTGTGGTTTTCAGATTTGGATCAGCGTTATTCGTGGTGGCCGCTGATTTTTCCGGCGCTGATCGCGCTGGTCGCTTTGGTTTGGGTGTTGTCTGGTCGCGCTTCATCGCTGACGTTTCGGGGGCCGGAACGGTTGATGTTTTTGGTTCCGGGTGTGCGTGGTTTAGTGCGAGACCTGCATTTTTATAACCTGTCACGGATGTTGTCGCTGCTGATTGAACGCGAAACACCATTAACAGATGCTCTGCAACTGGCTGGTGCGTGCAGCGGCAGTCAGCATTTGGATCAGGCTTGTCAGACGGCGGCACAACGAATTCAACGCGGCGACGTGCCGGCGATTGGTCGCGACGAAGACTGGCGTCCCGGAGCCATGCCGCCCATGTTGATGACGTGTCTGCGACAATCGTCTGAGCACGAACAGCAACTGTGTCAGCGATTGCACAGCGTCACGGGATACTACCGGCGTCGATTGGATGTCAGCGTCGGATGGCTGCGAAACATTGTTCCCGTGGTGATGTTTGTTGTTGTGGGCGGAGGCACGGTGTTGCTGTATGCGTTAACTGTGTTCTGGCCAATTTCTGAACTGTATTACAATCTGATTCCCAGTTAAGAACTGACGAAGTCTTATGCCACGTTTTCGATACGAAGCAACCGATGATCGCGGGGTGCCGGTTCATGGAACCGCCGATGCTGACAACGATTCGGCGTTGGCGGACTTGTTGTTGGCGCGCAGTCTAAAGCTGGTCAGTTGCAGCGAACTGTCACTGAACGCACTCATCGCTGCCAATGACAAAACGTTGCCTCGACTGTACGAATTGCGAGTCGGAGAGCACCTGCGCGAAGCTGTGCTGTCCGGCCTGCCAGCTCACGAAGCCCTGCGGTCTGTCGCAGCAGAACCGTTGTCTCATCCGATGCTGGGCACTGCCCCGTGGCTGCAGTGCATCGCGACTGTGCTGTTTGCTGCCGCTGCGACCTGCTGGTACGCGACGGGAAACTACTTTGGAATGCTGATCGGGACCGGAGTCGTGGCCATGGTTGTGGTGCCCGTGATCTGGCTGATTCTGCGAGACATCTATGCGATTCGTCCGAAGAAGCTGTTGCGTGCGTTTGCAGATCGAATTGTTGCCGGCGAACCGCTGCCGGTTCAAATGAGCACAGCAATGTCTTCTGAGTTGAAATATGTGATGCGTTCGAAAATCGGTGACGACGCAAAAGCCCGAGTCACTGCGGATCTTGTGCCCGGCTTGCTGGGAGCCAACATTAAGACTCAGCAGTTTGTCATGGCCACCATTGGCCCGCTGGCGCTGTTGATCACGATGCTGCTGGTGATCTACACCAGCTTACTGTTTATTGTTCCACAGTTCGCAGACATCTTCGAAGGTTTTGGGGTTGAGTTACCGTGGATGACACAGCTGATTATGTCAATCAGTAAGTTTGTGGCGGCACTCGGTATCACGGGTTGGGTGCTGATGATTGTGGCGGGCGGCGGAGTCTTGATTCTGGCGGCGGTCGGTATGACCACGGGTTGGATAACGGAAGCCTTGAGTCGCGTGCCAGTGTTGGGCATGGCGTTTCGGTGGGTGATGCAGGCCAAGGTGGCCAGAATTCTAGCGGCGATGTTGCGAAACGATTGTCCGTATCCGGAATCAATACGAACCGCGACGGCGGGAAGTGACTTCGGTTCGGTGAAATCGACGGGCGAATTGATGGCTCGGGAATTGGAATCCGGTGGTGGCCAGGTTGTGAGTTCGTCGGAACTTTCTGGGCTACCGTTATCGATGCTGTTTGTGTCGGACTCAGGTCCGGCGGCGGACGATCGTCGGATTGGCATTGCGAGGACATTCCAAAGTCTGTCGGAAATGCTGGAGTCGGCGGCCCACAGCCAAGGGCGGCTGTTTGCGATTGCGGTGCAGTTTATGACGATGTTCGTGGCCGCGTTCACGGTGGGACTTGTTGTGGTGGCGTTGTTTGTGCCACTGATCGACCTGTTGAATAATCTTTATTGATGCTGGCGAATATTGGCGGAGTTTCTTTCCGATGGACTTTTTTTGAAATCAATTTCCAATGACTGGCGGTCACCTTCAGGCCCTGTTGTTTATGTTGAATCGCCCGGAACCCATTCGGCAGTCTTCGCTGCTCATGGTTCTGGCGACTGGCATCGGACATGCGCCGTCTTTGATGTCCGGCTTGAAAGCGTTGTCCGAAGAATCTCGCGCGCCGTGGGCCGGCAAGGTCGAACAATTACGGCACCTGTTGGCTCAAGGGCAAACGCTGTCAGAGGCGCTGACGATTGTCACAAATCTGCTGCCCGAACAATCGCTGGTGGCCATCCGAGTGGCCGAACAGGCGGGCACGCTAAAGCAAGTGCTGGCCGAAGAAGCTCATCGTCTGATGCACAGCGAAAGTCAGGGCAGTGCCGTGCAACCTAGCATTGTGATGATTGTGGCTTGGCTGGCGATCATCGCCTCACAGACGCTGGGGATATTAAGCTTCATCATGATCTACATCATCCCTAAGTTCAAAGCCATCTTCGAAGGCTTCGGCGTCGAATTGCCGGGCGTGACGATCAGTCTGATCATTTTTTCTGATTGGCTGCTTTCCTATTGGTATTTGATCCTGCTGCCTACCATCTGCATGATCGGGTATGGCGCATTTCTGTTGTTGAAGGGCAGTTTGAACCGTTTGCAACATGGTCATGTGATGTGGTCGGAGCACTTTCCTCGCTTTTGGACGCCCATGATTTTGCGGCTGTTGAGTGTCACGGTGACGGCGGAAAAATCGTTGAGTGATGGTGTCCACGCGATTCTGACGGAACTGCGTCCCGGCAAAGCCGCTCGAGCACTCAGCGGTGTCCGTCAAAGAATCAGTGCAGGTGGCGACTGTTGGCAGTCACTGCATATTCAGGGATTTCTGAACTCACAGGAGCTGGCGTTTTTGGAATCAGCGGCCAAGTCCCGGCACCTCGAATGGGGACTGGTGCATCTGGCCCGCACCGTTGAACTGCGTCGTGGACGCTGGTTGACGTTGATCGCACAAATCCTGCAACCGATCGCGGTGCTCACGATCGGGATAATGGTGGGCTTTGTGGTGATCGGACTGTTTATGCCATTGATCAAACTGCTGCATGATCTGTCCTGATTTTTTGGGCAGTCGAAATGTTCACTCGAAGAATAGGCACCCATGCGTAGGTTACTGGTCACAACTCGTTTAACCCGTAGCCGCAGGCGAGGTCGATTCGCAAGCGCATTCCTTGCCTGCGGCGGCGGGTTAAACAATGAAGCTTATTCACGGGTCTTTACTGGAATTCAAAACGAAGTCCGCGAAATGAAGTCAATCAAATCAAAACAACAGTCTGCTAAGCAAAGTACTGCGGCGAAGTCACGCCGTGGTTCGCTGATGATTGAAATGGTGGTTTGCACGGTGCTGCTGTCCGTGGTGTCGGCCGTGCTGGTGCCGGGCATTTACGCCGTGCATCAACAGCGCAAAGCCACACGCTACGAAACACTGACGCTACTGGAACTCAATAATCTGGCGGCGATCGCTGCACAACAAGGTCCGCAAACGCTGCAACTGTCGACGTGGTTCACCGACCGTTATGGAAACACCACTTTACAAGTCGACGAAGTGGCTACTCCCGATTCAGAACCTGTCACTGGCCCGCCGCCCGTGCGACTGACAATCATCAACCAGACGCCAGCAGGGCTGCCTGAAGTCAAACACAGCCTCGTGATCTGGCCCGCTCTTTTGAACACTTCATCGAACACTCCACCGGAGGCTGCAGAATGAAACGTCGCTGGCTGCCCCCTGAATTACGCATGCACGTCACGCGACGTGGCGTCGTTTTTCATTACTACATGATGTACCTGTTTCTCAGCAGTCTACTGCTGACGACCTCCGGATTGTGCATTCACGCGATCCTAAAAGCAGATCACGCCGATGCGAAAGTTGCGGCGTACCTACAGACTCTGTTGCGGCTAGAAGGTGATCTCAGACACGACACTTCACAAACGACCACGGTGGAACTGCAGGACACGAATGTTGTGTTGAACAGCGGTGACCAAACACCCAGCGTGCGGTGGTCGGTGCAGGACAATATCGTTCGGCGAGAAACTGTAGACGGTGATCAAGCCGTTTCTTCCAGCCGTTATGTGTTTGCTCGCGGCACAAAGCTGAACTTCACTTGGCAGGATCAACAACTGGTGCTGAACATTCAAGAAGCTCCGGTGATGCCAGCCAGCAACCACGGTCCAGACGATCGCGTGTCGACAAAGTCGGTCCGCATTGTCACGGTGATTGCTGCTGCTGCTGCTGCTGACGATGGAGACGCATCATGAACAGACTTATTCAACCCCAACGCGGAACTCGCCAACGTGGAATCGTGTCTGTCGTCGTGCTGATCGTGCTGATGTTGATCACCGCCATGATCGCTCAGTACGCTCGACGAGCGGTCGGGGATCGTCGGCATACGCGGCTGCAGATGCAGCATCAGCAAGCCATTCAACTGGCCGAAGCCGGTTTACGTCGAGCAGTCGTGAACGTCGCTGAAGATGCTGAGTTTCAATCGGAAACGTGGCAGATACCGGCTGGCGTCATCCATCAGACAAATATCGGCTCGGTTCAGATCTCTGTATTGGACGGACAAGCCACCGCCGTGGCGCGCTATCCGGCCAATGTCGACAATCCCGTCCGAGTGACCAAGACAGCCGTTCTCAAAAAATGACCATGCACACCGATCTCGCTTCCATGCGACCGAAATTATCGAAGGACACCGTTCCCATGTCTGCACACCGCCAACAGACTCGCCGTTCATCCGCCGGTTTCACCCTGATTGAATTATTGGTGGTGATCGCGATCATCGCCATCCTGCTGGCACTGTTACTGCCCGCCGTGCAACAAGCCCGCGAAGCGGCTCGACGAACCCAGTGCAAAAACAACCTGATGCAGTTGGGGCTGGCTTTGCACAACTATGACATGTCGTTCGAAATGCTGCCGCCCGGCAGCGTTAATCCAGAAGGACCAATCGAAAACGTGCCGGTTGGTTATCACATGAGCTGGGTGGTGCAGTTGCTGCCGATGATGGAACAATCGTCACTGTTTAAGGCGATCGACTTTTCTGTGGGTGCTTATGACAGCGCCAACGGAGAGATTCGGACCAAGCAACTGGGCGCATTGTCGTGTCCGTCTGATTACAAACCCAACTATGCGATTGACAATATTGGAAATGTCGTCGCTAGCAACTATGCGGCTTCTTTTGGAGGCGACGACACGTCCATCAATGACGACAACAACGGCTTGATGTTTCTGAACAGCAGCATGACGTTTGCTCAGATTCGCGATGGAGCCACGCACACGATTATGGTGGGGGAAAAAATCAACCCGCGAGACACTTCGGACCTCGGCTGGATGTCCGGCACATCGGCCACGCTGCGAAATACGGGAGTCGCCATTAACCAAGGCTGGGATGTGGTGAAGTATTTCACGCCCACAATGACCACGCCCATCACAGCTCCGAATGTGACAGCCACAGGCGGTTTCAGCAGCATGCACTCCGGCGGTGCCCAATTTTTATTGGCCGATGGTTCTGTGCGGTTTATGAGTGAGAACGTCGACCAAAAACTGTACAGCTATCTCGGCAATCGCGAAGACATGCAATTGCTGGATGAATTTTAGAGTCAATGTAGCCGCGAAGCGATAGCGTGCGGAAAGATGCGAAATTTGAAATTTGAAATCTGAAAACTAAAACCCATGCCCCAGCATCCCAAACGCGTCGGATTCACATTGATCGAATTGCTGGTGGTGATCGCAATCATTGCCATCATGGTCTCTCTGTTGCTACCCGCCATACAGCAGTGCCGCGAAGCCGCTCGACGCACGCAATGCAAAAACAACCTGCAGCAGATGACAATTGCGCTGCACAATTACCAGAGTTCCTTCAGCTGTCTGCCGCCGGGTGTGGTGAACGAAACCGGACCGATTATCAACGAAGCCGTGGGTTATCACATGAGCTGGCTGGTGCAGCTGTTGCCATTTATTGATCAAGAAGCCATGTTTCGACTGATTGACTTTCAATTGGGAGCCTACGCGGATGACAATGACTCCGTGCGACAGAATTACGTGCCCGTCTGGCACTGTCCTTCGGATTCGAGCCGCTCGAGCTACTACGAAGCTGGGGCGTCCAGCTACGCGGGTGTGACGGGCGGCAAAGACGTCCCGACGGATGTTGACAACGGTGGGTTGTTATTTTTGAACAGCAGTGTGGGCTACCAAGAAATCCGCGATGGTGCCAGTAATACCATTATGATCGGAGAACGCCGTCTGGACGATCTACCGGTGGATATCGATCTGGGCTGGATGTCCGGCACTTGTGCCACGTTGCGAAATTCTGGCCGGCCGATCAACATCGAAGCACAACTGTGGGATTCCCCCCAGAACGGGCAGGCTGTGAACTCCCCCACGCCCGATCTCGCAACCGGTGGTTTCAGCAGCTACCACACCGGCGGTGCTCAGTTTGCGATGGCCGATGGATCGGTGCGATTTATCGGTGAGAATATCGACACGGAACTATTCGGCCGCCTGGGCGAACGGGAAGACGGTCAAATGATCGGGGAATTCTGACATAATGAAGCCAGCCGTTTTGGCGGCGAGTTCAGCACCCATGCAGGAGCTATTTGCCGTAACTCGTTTAACCCGTGGCCGCAGGCGAGGTCGATTCGCAAGCGTATTCCTTGCCTCCGGCGGCGGGTTACCAAGAAACTCATGCACGACTGCTTACGATTTCTGATCCCCACTGTTCTGTCACGCATCCACTTCAACTTCCGGCTGCCAACCATGAGACACACGACCTATACCAAACGCGGATTTACGTTGTTGGAACTGCTGGTGGTGATCGCCATCATTGCCGTGCTGATCGCCCTGCTGCTGCCCGCCGTGCAGCAAGCTCGCGAACAAGCGCGACGAACGCAGTGTGTCAACAACCTGATGCAATACGGCTTGGCTCTGCACAGCTATCACGACACATTCGGTATGTTGCCATCGGGCTGCGTCAACGAATTCGGCCCGTTGTTGGATCCGTTGCGCGTTGAGCGAGCCGAAGACGCAGAGGGAAACGCGGCCTACTTTGAACCCGACGAAACGGGCGACGCAGATCAGCCGGAACCAGAACCACCGAAGCTGGGATACCGCATGAGCTGGATCGCTCAGATTCTGCCGCACTTAGGACAAGACACCATTTACCGGGCTGTGGACTTTCAAAATCCTGAACGCAGTTTTGTGGACGCAGAAACGTTAGCGTATTATGACCAAGAACGAGCGGCTGAGGCGGAAGATACGGCTGACGAAGACGACTTCGGCATGGGCATGGGCGGCGGCTATGAAGACGGTTCCGGCGGCATGGGCAGCGGCGTCCCAACTCCCGATGACAGTCATCAGTTTTCGCTGCTGAGTTGCCCGAGTTCTCCCGCACCTCGATTCGGGGTCTCGAACATTGCCGTTTCAGACTATGCCGGATGTCACGCCAGCCAATCAGTACCGATCGACATGACCAACGATGGACTGCTGTATCTGAATAGCAGCGAAAAATTGGACGAAGTTCCAGACGGCGCAGCGACGACCATTCTGGTGGGCGAAAAACACCAGCTTGGTATCGACAGCGGTTTTCTGACCGGAGACTACAGCACGCTGCGAAATACGGGCGACTCACTGAACGCATTTTATGCCCGAAGTTGGGGCGGCGCGCAGGCGATTGATCCAGACGAAAGCACCAACGCGCGCGGCTTCGCGAGCAATCACAGTGGCGCTAGCAACTTTCTAATGGCGGATGGTGCCGCCCGAGCGATCAGTCAACAAATCGACACCCAAGTCCTGCAAAAACTCGGCAGCCGCAACGATGGCAGCCTGTTGTCCGAACGGGAATTCTGATTCGCCGAGCACTGCGGGAGTGTTCCTTGGGCATCTTGCGACAGGGTTACTGCTCAATCGGCTCTGGCTCAAAGTCGGACAGATTCCCCCAGCCGGCCTTCATTTGCTCGCCCGCCGCGAAGCGTTCGTAAAATCCTTGCCCGGATTTTTCCGCATACGGCATCCGCTCAAAGTAATCTGCCGGGCCGTTCGTTCGCGGATCATTTTCATCATGCAGCCGTTGCAGCAGCTTTGATTCCAGCTGCTGACGCACCGTTTCGAACGCTGGAATGGACGCCAAATTGTGCATGCAGTAGCGGTCGCTGCTGATGCGATACAGCTCTTGTGCCGGGCGTTTGCCGCAAGCCATCTGCCAGCGCCCGGCGATGTCCGTCCGATAACGACGACCGTTCAGCAGTTCTGTTTTTATTGCTGATCGATGTCGTTGGTGGCGTTTGCTTTTTGGCAGCGTAGCGAGAGCCCGTCATTTCGCAAAATTTGCCCTGTGCGTCTTTGGCGACCCCTGGAGCCCAGCCTGTAACGGTTCACGGATGTTCTCATTGATTCAGCTTGTCGTGTTCGATGATTTCATCCACACGCTCGGGCGGCACAGGTTTTGAAGCCTGACGCGCCAGCAAAGGTCTCGGGAAAAAGTCCTTCGCTGGCGCGTCAGGCT
>JBDNHJ010000041.1:0-27199 GCA_041688835.1 Fuerstiella sp. | reverse complement strand
TTGCCGGGCTTACCTAGAAGGGATTCGCTGGCCGACGGTGACGGGCTACTCATTCAGCAAATCGTCTTGGTCGATCCCGTTGCGTGGAAAAACATTGCTCAACGAAAACAAGACTAACCTGAGCTAACCGGATATCTCTTTTGTTTTTTATACTTTTTCCCCCAATGAGGCGCATTTTTCGGCTTCTATTCCGCCTTCAAGTCCTGTACTTTTCATTGGTCCTGTTTTCTTAGTTTTGGTTTTAGGGGTCTCTCATGAAAAAGTTGCGTATTCGTCAACGAGGTTTCACGCTGATCGAGTTGCTGGTGGTGATCGCGATTATTGCCATTTTAATCGCCTTACTATTGCCAGCCGTCCAGCAGGCACGCGAAGCAGCTCGCCGCACGCAGTGCAAGAACAACCTCAAGCAGTTGGGTCTGGCCTTCCACAACTATCATGATGTTCACAAGATGTTTCCCCCCGCCTGCACCAGCCGAACTGCCGGCACAAACTTCGATACCACAGACGGTTGGCCGATGCTCGTGATGTTGTTGCCATACTTCGATCAAGGGCCCCTGTATGATCAACTCGCTCCCGGCGCATTGCCGACGGTTCCTCGTGATGCGGCGAACATGACGAACGTGGACGATTACACGACTGCCAACGGCGGCACGCAGGAAGCCTTGCTGCGAACTGTGATTCCCGGCCTGCTTTGCCCCTCTGCTTCGGGAGGCTCTGTCAACGAATATCAATCCAACATGGGAACCAGTATGTATGCCCCGAGTATTGATATTGCGATTTACCCAGTTCCTCCCCGCAGTGTCAAAATCGGCGACATTCTTGATGGCACCTCGAATACGTTCTTGGCAGGTGAAAAATCTCTCATGGAACAGCCATTCCGAGCGATCGGGACTGTGTGGGGAAGTTACCGGCCGTGCGGCAGTCGGATCTCTTTCGTCTCCCCACATGTGCCCATGAACACTCCATTCGACGGCACGCACAATGCCGCCACGAATTGCTACAACGAAAATACTCCAGCAAACGTGACGCGTGGCGCAGTTGCTAGTGCTCATGTTGGTGGTTCCCAGTTTCTGCTGGCTGATGGAACCGTGCGATTTGTCAGTGAAAACATCCAAGCAAGTCCGGTGATTGGAGCGGGTGGGTTGGGTCAAAACTTTATCTATCAAAATCTATTCAATACCGAAGACGGCAACACGATTGGTGAGTTCTAGGCTAAGTCGGCGGCCCGAATCGTTTTCTTCCTTCATCGAGTGTCATGATCCAATGCTGATAACTTTACGTCGCTTATCTTGTCTTGTGCTGCCCATGTTGTTCTGCGGTTGTGGTGACGGTCGGCCGTCAATGGTGCCGGTTACCGGCACAGTCACCTTGAATGGCGAACCCCTTGCCGGAGCCCAAGTCGGATTCGAACCCCAAGATATCGAAGGCTATGCTCGTCCTTCCTCGGCCACGACTGATGAATCAGGAACATTCATGGTCGGTACTTTCGGTGCCAGCGACGGCATCCCAGAAGGCACCTACCGCGTGACGGTTCAGAAGTCAGAAATCGTGGGCAAGATCCCAGATGACTACAACTCTGAAGAGCCAGCCGCCAACTCGAAACCCCTGCGTACGAAACTCATTGTCCCTTCGATGTACGGTGATCCGGAAAGCTCTGGCTTGACAGCGACCGTCACATCAGACGGTTTGTTGCCGGAGACGATCGAGTTGGAAGGCGATCCCGAATTTCAAACCGGCGGGGCGAACCCTAACGACCCGTAAGCTAGTTTCTAACAATGCCGTTAAAACCTGTCTCGTTTTCTTTTTTCAAGGTACCATGATGAAACGTAATCGTCTGAAGGGATTTACCCTCATCGAATTGTTGGTGGTGATCGCCATCATCGCCATTTTAATCGCACTATTGCTGCCCGCCGTGCAACAGGCTCGTGAGGCTGCTCGGCGCACGCAGTGCAAAAATAACCTCAAGCAATGGGGACTGGCGCTGCACAACTATCACGATGTGTACAAAAAGTTTCCGATCGGCACGATGGCTCTGGCTGTGGTCGGCCCGGAAAACAATATGCCTTGGATCATCCCAGCCCTGCCGTTTATCGATCAGGCGAACCTCTACGCGAACTTCGATATGAGCCTCCATTACAATACGGCACCGAATCAGGCTCAGCGAAATGAAACATTCGACGGGATGCACTGCCCCAGCGCCAGAACGCGAGACAGAAAGCCATCTGCGGAAGCAGAGGGATGGACCACGCATTACTACGGCGTAGCAGGCGCCAAAGGTCCAAAACCAGGTGGAGGAACCTTCAGTCATAGCGGAAACGTAACGGGGACCCACGGTGGCAGTTCAACCAACGGGATCTTGTATCGCAATAGCGACACTGCCATGCGTGATGTTACTGATGGGACAAGCAACACGCCGATGGTTGGAGAAATCTCCTCTAAGCCGGTCGGGAGCAACAGTTACCGGGCGTGGATTCAGGGTTCCAGTGATGACACTGCCGGGGCTGCTCATTATACGACCAAAAATGTTGCCCGCAGCATCGGCCCAGCTGGATGGTCGAACAGCACAACTCGACGTTTCGGTGATGTCAGGTTCGGCAGCAACCACACCGGCGGAGCACAGTTTCTGCTGGCGGACGGCTCAGTTCGTTTTGTCTCGGAAAACGTTGACTTCAACACCTATCAGGCCCTTGCAACTCGCAGTGAAGGTGAAGTTATCGGTGAGTATTAAACGGTCTCGTTAGTTAAGATCGATGATTGGCTGTCGAGGTGTTTCGCCTCGACAGCCTTCTTTTTTCCTCTTTGATATTAGCACCACCCAAAATGAAAACGCTCTCTTATTGTTCTCTTGCTCTGCTTTGTGTGCTATTCGTGGGATGCGGAGATGGCGGTCCAGAGCGTCATCATATTTCGGGCACCGCAACATTCGACGGCGAGCCAATCAGTTACGGCGAGGTCTATTTTTACCCGGATTCGGGGCCCGAAGGCTACGCAGTGATCCGAGAAGGGATGTATACCACCGAAAACGAAGAGGGCAAAGCCATCGTGGAGGGACCGCACCGGGTTCGTGTGACTGCCTATTCTTTTGAGCCGTTCGGAATTGTAGAAGATGAAACAGTCGAAGCCGATCCAGCGACGACTCCCGAGTTGCTGTTTGTTAACTATGAATTGAAGTCAGATTTGTCAGGAACCAGTTTTGACATTCAGGTGCCAGCGGAAGCAAAAGGGGCGAATGGCGGCGCGGCTTCGAAACCTGCGAAATATGAGCCGTAAGCCATCTTAACTCGGGTGCTGCGGCAAGATGCCACAGACACGAAAAACGAACTCATTTGTGCCGGTCGATTCTTACGGCTTTGGCATTTCCACCGTTAGTTTTCTGCCGTAGATCTTGTTGCCGTGGGCGATATACAGCGTGCTGTGGTCGGGGCCGGCTAACATGCAGGTGGTCAGCGGTTGGTCGGCGTCCACCTTGGGCAGGACGCCGCACGGCCGGCCTGTTGGGTCGAAGATTTGCACTCCCAGATCACTGGTGACGTAGTAACGACCCACCTTGTCGACCGCCATCCCGTCGCCTCGGGAAACCGCCACATACGGTGGCGGTTCGTTGAATGCGAATTCGCCCTTGGCATCGATCCGCAGTCGCATCGGCATCGTAGGCATCTTGGCGTCCAGCACAGCGCCAGCGTTGACTCGGAATGTCCAAGTGTGAGTCCCACCGTAGTCGGACACGGCCAGAGTTCCTCCGTCGTTGGATAGTGCAATGCCGTTGGGCTTGGTGATGCCGGTATCCACAACAGTGACTTCGCCGGTGCCAGGATCAATTCGAACAACTTGTGACTTGCCGGTTTCCGTGAACAAGATCAGCCCGTCTGCGGTCACGGCCAAGTCATTGGGTTTCACATCCTCCGCCACGGTCTGCACTGCTCCGCTGGCAACGTTGATCGAAATCACGCGGCTTTTGGAGCCCTGACACGCATACAGCACAGAACCATCGGGGCTGAATTCTAGACCACTGACGGATTCCTGGGCGATGACAGTTTGAGTACCGTCAGTTGCGATGCGAATCACGGCTGGAGCCTTCATGTCGCAGAAGTACAGGTTGCCGGCCTTGTCCGCACAAAGTGCGTCGGCGAAGCCAAGGTCTTCAGCGACGATGTTCCATGATTCGCCGGGGATCAACAGGTTCAGCAGCGTCAGGTCGCCCCCGAGATCTCCCTTTGTATCGATGACTGGCGTGTGGGCTTCCTTTCGCCACAACCACTGCATCGCTTCGGGGAATTTTGAACTACCGAAGTCCGCGTTATGAGCGTACCCTTCGGCCCAATCGAAACGCGTATCGTATCCCATGTATTGCAACGCTGATGCCATGCGTTGATTCGCCCATGGCCAACTGCCGAACTTGTTGTCGATGTCGCCGCTGGTATCCGCCATATACACGCGAATCGGCATCGGTTCTGTCTTGCGAACCAATGCCGGATACACGTCGCCGCCTCGCAAATTTGTGAAGCTGCCCACGCTGGAATACACCTTGCGAAAATAATCGGTGCGTTCCCACGCTGCCGTGAAGCCACAGATGGCTCCAGAACTTGAACCGCCGATGGCATGCAGCTCAGGATCGTCCGAAATCGAGTAACGCTGCTTCACTGCGGGAAGAATTTCTTCCAGCAAAAAGCGTGAGTAACGGTCGCCCAGACTGTCGTACTCGAAACTACGGTTGGACGACTTCCCCTTCTTTTGTGGTTTCGATTTGTCGTTGCCCGGATTCAGAAACACGGCAATCGTGGGCGGCATGTCTCCGCGCGCGATCAGGTTGTCGAACACCGTCGGAATCCGCCAACGTCCGTTGATGTCGCGCATTCTTTCGCCGTCCTGAAACACCATCAACGCGGCTGGCTGATCGGCTGTGTACTGAGCGGGCACGTAGATCGCCCAGTCACGAGTCGTACCGGCAAAAATCTTTGATTCCCATGGTTCCATCTGTTCCACGGTCCCGCGAGGCACGTCGGCCTTGGCAACGGCATCCGGGTGAGGTTCCCAGGCTGGCTTTGTGGCGGTGTCGGGCAGGTTGGTGGATTCAGCATTGTCGTCCCACAACCATCGCAAGGCGGCTGGCAGAACTTCGCCGCCCCATTTTCCACTGTGACCGCCGTCCGTCATCACCAGCTTGTAGGTGTATCCCGCGAACTGCAGCGCGGCGGCCAGATCCTGATTTCCGAGTGGCCAGTTGCCGTGCAAATTGTTCAGATCGTCGCGGCCTTCCTGCAGGTAGACCTTGATCGCTTTCGGCTGGTCCTGTGTCTTGCGTACCAAACCCGGATACGCCCAACCACCGCGAATGTTGGTATAGCTGCCGATGTGACACAGCACCTTGCCGAAGTGATCGGGCTTCTCCCACGCGACGGTGAAGGCACAGATTCCGCTGGAAGAAATTCCACAGACAGCTCGATCAGCCGGATCGGTCGAGACATTCAGTCCAACCAGCGCCACCGGCAAGAATTCTTCAATCAGGAAGTTGGCGTAGCGATCGCCCAGCGAATCATATTCGAACGATCGATTACTGCGGTCCTTGGCGTCTTTTGTGGTCGCCCGAATTGTTCCCGGATTCACGAACACTGCGATGGTGACGGGCATTGCTTTTTGGTGAATTAAATTGTCCAGCACAACAGTCGCGCGAAACGAGCGTTGCGGATTCGCATAACCGGCTCCATCCATGAACACCATCAACTTCGCTGGCTGGTCGGCTTGGTATTGAGCCGGCACGTAAACGCTGAAGTCACGTTGTGTACCGGGAAAGATCTGGCTGTTGTTGAATTCTCCCGCCGTGACTTTCCCTTGAGGAACGCCGGGCTGGATCGTTCGATCTGCATCATCCTGCGCAGCAGTCGTTGGTAGGCTGTGCATGGCCCATGACAGCAGCAGTGCGATCGTCAGGGGACTCGTCCAAGGATTTCGATGCGACATTAAGAAACTCCGATTTAAGGGCCGATGAATGACGATACGCGTCCAAATACTGGTCGATCTGCCTCGTCGTGCTGGTACGCTATCCGCACCGACGGCGTCTGTACACACGTGCCCGCGCACGTTTCTGGGGAAAGTCGCAAAGCCGTCGTCGAGATAAGTTCCCACGCACACTAAAGCGGAACGGCGCAAGCCGTCCGGTGCCGCGACACCGGACGGCTTGCGCTGGGATGCTAAAAATTTGGTGTTGACACCGATCCATTGAGGAAACGTTTTGGCGCTTTTGATTCCTTGTTGCTTAGCCCGGAGCGGCGACACATCCTCTGCCGGTGGCGTGCGCCACCGGAAAAGGGAAGCGGAAGCTAAAAGGCCGGAGGCCGACACAAGCCTGAGCTCGCCAGCGGACTTGTGCCGCCGCTCCGGGCTAGATGTTCTACGCTCATTCCGGTGGCTTACGCCACCGGCAAAGGATGTGTCGGCCTCCGGCCTGAATCGCAGCCCCCCCGCACGGAACAGAACAAAACTTGCGCAAGGCAAATCGTGCGTCAACCCCGAATTTTTAGCTGCCCAGGCTTGCGCCCTGCCGCTACATTTTGTTTCACCGAGTGATTTGTGCATGGGTGCTGATCGGCACGTCATTCAAGACAGCAAGCGTTCAGGCGGCTTGCCGAATGAAATGTGCTCTGTAACACGATCTTTCGGTGAAACCCAACCGAACGTATGGAATATGCGACTTGCTGTGTGCGCAATGCTGCGGATTTGGTACCTGTTGGCCAGAATTCCGTGTCTTGGGGGCTGGAGTATCGGAAGTTCCAGCTAAATTAGGGATGGTTTGTTTTGGTCGGTCGTTTGCGGAGTGCAAAATGCGTTTATTGATCACGGGTGGTGCGGGATTTATTGGTAGTCATATTGCCGACAAAGCTTTGGCCAAAGGCTGGGGTGTCGGTGTCGTCGATAATCTGGCATCGGGGCGTCGTGAGAACGTTCCGGCGGGTGCTGAGTTTTTCGAAATTGACATTCGTGACCAAACCGCCGTGGACAAAGTGTTCGCGGAATTCAAACCCACCGCCGTCAGTCATCAGGCGGCTCAAGCCAGTGTAGCGGTCAGTGTTCGCGAACCGCAGTTGGATGCGGGGGTCAACATTATGGGTTCGTTGAATATTCTGACAGCCTGCGTGGCGAACAAGGTCGATCGAATCGTGTTCGCCAGCACGGGCGGCGCGATCTATGGCGAAGTTCCGGAAGGCGTTCGCGCTGGAGTCGACTTTAACCCGGTGCCGATTAGTCCCTATGCGTGCAGCAAGTTTTCGGTTGAAAAATACCTTGAGTGTTTTCGAATCGAACATGGACTGAACTATACCGTGCTACGTTACGCCAACGTCTACGGCCCACGTCAAGATCCTCACGGAGAAGCGGGCGTGGTCGCCATCTTCTGTAACCGAATTTTGGCCGGCGAACCGATCAAGGTGAACGCCAAACGTGAAGTGGGCGACGCTGGTTGCATTCGCGATTATGTGTTCATCGAAGACGTGGCTGGCGCAAACATTGCCGCGTTGGAAGGCAAGATTCCCGATCCAATTTTGAATGTGGGTACGGGACACGAAACCACCACGCAGCAACTGACGGAGATTCTGCAGGCGGCTTTGGGCAACACGGTGGAAGTTACGCCGAGCGAAAAGCGAGCGGGGGATATCGAACGTTCGCTGCTGAACGCCGATCGCTTGGCCGAGTTGCAGGGCGACGTCATCACCATCGATGCCGGTTTGGCTCAAACAGCCGAATGGTTTAAAGCTCGCCTTGCCAATGGGTAGACAACTTGCAAGCAGCGGCGTGATCTGTCATCTTGAGGAAACTGGGAAGTAGCCCCAGTGCGATACAACAGAACGCGACCACCCGCCGCAGATCCCGTCTCCAATGCCAGTAAAAACGAAAGTCGACACTCGAATGACGGTCGAAACGCCGGAAGGTGTCGACTTTCAATTCCTGATTGCCGGGCCCGGAAAGCGTTGCGTCGCCTTCGGCATCGATAGCCTCATCAAGACCGGAACGATTATTCTGTCGGTGTTCTTAGTGGCGCTCTTGCCGGGCTCCAATGGAGAAATTCCGGAAATCAGCGTTGGAGTGGTGCTGCTAATTTGGTTCGCGATGTCTTGGTTGTACGGGGCCTGTTGCGAAGCATTCATGAACGGTCGCACGCCTGGCAAGATTTCGCAGGGGTTGCGAGTCGTTCGGACCAACGGAACTCCGATCGGCTGGTTCGAAGCATTCGGCCGCAACCTGTTGCTAGTTGCGGACGGCTTTTTGGTCTTCGGCCCGGTTGCGTTAAACACGGTTGGCCTGTTGTCGATGGCTGCGACGCGACGCATGCAGCGATTGGGCGACTTGGTGTTTGACACCATGGTGATCGACGAAAATCGAGAATACATCAGTCGTTCGGCCGACTTCGCATTCGGCGTCGAAGAATTAACTCGCGCGGAATGCACCGGACGTTATCACGTGCCAGAACGCACGTTGGCTGTGATTGAACGATTATTCGAAGGCGACCGACTGATTTCTGACGGGCGACGCGAAGAAATCGCGCGCGGGTTGTCGCTACAATTGAAGGCACGACTGGGTTTCGTGGAACCTCAACCAGATCCATTGAATCCCAACACGTTTTTTTCGCAGGCACCGAAGCAGCATACGCTGTTTTTGAAACGCGTGGTGAAGACATTTTCCGACGATGGCCAGGGGGACACCAGCGACGAAGCCCCCGGCATGCGAGTGCGATCTGCTGCGACGCGAAACACGCGTTCGACCGCCGCTTCTTCGGCGCTGTCACTGGATCGAATCGTGGCCGAAGCAGCCGATTACGAAACAGACAGCCGACCAACCGTTGCCACGGCAACGTTGCCGGAGGTTTCGGATGAGTATTTTGACGTGGAGTATCTGGACGAGTTCGACGAACAGGTGAAAGGCAATTTTGAAGGCGATCTTCCGGCAGGCAAATCCCCCGGAGGAGCGTCATGAATCGAGAACGTTTCATTAAACGTCGACGAGATGACTGGGAGCACTTCGAAAAGGTGCTGGCCAAAATGCAGGGCGTGCGGATGGGACGTTGGAAGGGCAGCGATGTGACTCGCCTGTCCAACCTGTATCGATCCATTTGTTACGACCTGTCGCTGGTGCAATCGCGAGAATGGGGAGCGCGTTTAGAACAGTACCTGAACGATCTTGTCGCTCGCGGGCACAACTGTCTGTACCGCGCACCGCCGCGTTCGCTGGATACCGTGTTGACGTTTTTTTTGGAAGGATTTCCACAACTGCTGCGACGTCGCAAGGCATTCTTTTTTGTTTCGCTGGCGTTGTTTGTATTACCGTTTTTGATTGCGATGTTCGTCGCGATACTTGATCCGGTGCTGGCAGAACAGCTGGTGGATCGGACGGCGATGGACGGCGCCGGAGAAAGCTATTCCAAGGACTTGTATACAGAGGTTGATACCAAATATGCCGAACAACGGTCGCTGATGACCGGGTTCTATGTGTGGAATAACGTCGGGATCGCGTTTCGATGCTTCGCCTTGGGCGCGTTCTTTGGCATCGGGACGGTCGTGACTCTGCTGTTCAACGGGTTGACTCTAGGAGCCATCACGGGGTACATCGTCAATCAAGGCCACGGTGACAGATTTTTCGGCTTTGTGATATCGCACGGTTCGTTCGAACTGACGGCGATCGTGGTGGCGGGAGCGGCCGGGTTACTGCTGGGATGGGGCATGATTCATCCCGGCGAATTGACGCGCCGCGAATCTTTGCGAGTCCACGGGATCGATTCCGTCAAGCTGGCTTCCGGAGCGGGCTTTATGCTGGCCATTGCGGCTTTAATTGAAGGCTACTTTTCTCCGTTGGCGATTCCGAACATGTTCAAATACATCATCGGAACCATGTCGTGGATCTTGGTGTTTGTGTATTTGGTCTACAGCGGTCGTGCAAGTGGCGCAGGACTTTTGCCAGCGGCAGATCAGTCGTCTAGCGGTCAGGCTGTGAGTCAGCTTGGTGCGGAGGGCTGGCATGAAGGTTGAAGACTGTATCGTGTCGGTTGAGCGTCGGACGGTGGGTGGTTGCATCGATCTGGCGTTTGTCTTCGCTCGGCATTTTGCGGGGCCGTTGATTCGGCTGACACTGTGCTTTGCCGTGCCCTGCACGATTTTGGTTTGGACGGTGGCCAATAGTTTGGGAAGCGTTGTGCTGATTCCATCGATCTGTATCTTTGGCATCTTCACGATGCTGATGAGCGGTGCGATGGTGGCATCCATCGGTCCACAAGTGTTCGGGGTACCGATGACGATCGGGTCTGCGCTGCGTGGACTGTTGAGTCGCGTTTTGCCGTATGCGTTTTTGGGCGTGCTGTCACGGTTGACTGGCTTCTGCGTCGTACTTCCGTTGCTGTTTGTCATGGCGTGGTGTGGTCATCTGCCTGAAGTGATGTTGTTAGAACGTACAAAATTGAATTCCGTGACCCAACGCTTGTCGTGGCTGTGCAAGGGTGGCGGGTATTCTCGGAATATCGGCCGGCTGATCACGATTGGAGTTTTCTGGCTGTTCTTTGCGTTCGGCATTTTTATGTTGATTGATATCGTTTCCGGAGTGGTCTTTAACTACCCGATCTTTTTCGGCACCATCGCCCCGGGACCAGATATGAGAGCCGCCTTTTGGTCGAAAGTGATCGACGATCCGGTGCTGGTGACAACCATGCAGATCGCTTTGTGGATCACGTATCCGATCGCCAGATTAGCCTGGTTTTTCTGCTATCTCGATCAACGTATTCGCAACGAGTGTTGGGATCTTGAGTTGCAGTTCCGCGTTGAAGCGGCTCGACTGGGAGAACAGCCCGCATGACTTTGACTCGTATCAAAACGTGTCACCGGGCTGTGCTGATTGCTTTTGCGATATCGCTGTGTTTCGCGCCGGCGGAATCTGCGGCGATGTTGCCGCAGTCGAGCAATCTGTCGTCAGAACAAATCCGCGAAACGTCTCAACAGGTGATGCAACAATCGGACTATCGGTCTGTTCGTCGTCGAATTTTGGAGAACATTGTTGACGATGAGACCAGTCGTTCGGGCGACGGTTTTCTGCAGAAATCATTGCGGGCGATGGGGGCAGCGATCGGCGATTTTTTCGACTGGATCTTCAATGGCATCTTCAGCAGTAATCCCGGCAAAGGCCGAGCGGCGGCACCGCCGCCCAAAGCGACGCCAGCAACAAGCAGCGGCAGTTTCGATTTTAGTCTCGGCAAGTTCCTGTTGTTCGTCTCGTTTGCAGCCCTGTTGGTCACGGTTGTGTGGCTATTGTCTGGCATCCTGAAAGCGTCTGATGGTCGCCGAAGAATCAACAAACAGGGATTATTTGGCGACGACGAAGAAGAAGATCTGGGGAACCTCAGCGTACCGCCGGGTGAGCTAGCGGCGTCGACGTACGAATCACGGGCGATCAAGCTGGCAGCAGATGGAAACTATGGCAGTGCGATTCGTGAATTGTTGCTGGGTAGCATGAGCTGGGTGGAACGCGCGGGGATGATTCGATTTCGCAAGGGGCTGACCAACCGCGATTACATTCGCGCGGTCTGGCGGCAGGAAGAACGGCGATTTGCCTTCGGCAGGACGGCCCTGCAATTCGAACGCGTGTACTTCGGCCGACGCGACGCAACTCGCGAGATGTACGACACCTGTTTGCAGGCATTTCAAGGAGCGTTCCGTGAGGAATCTACGTCTCAAACGCTCTGACGCCTGTTGGCTAGGCGGCGTGGCATTGCTGCTGGTGCTGCAGTTCTGGTGGCTGCCGGGAAATCCAGGCACGCCCAGCGATACTTACAGCGCCACGGTGGAAGGCAAGCGTGGTTTTTTTCAGACGCTGGAAAGTCTGTCAAAAGCTGGCGTGTTGCCGCCCGTACGTCGCGAACCGAACCGTTTGGTTCCGGATACGACATGCACGTTGGTGATCCTGAGTCCCGATCGCTATCCCAACGAAAATGAACAACGCGAACTGGCCACCTTCATTCGCAACGGCGGTACGCTGTTGTTCGCTCCGCACTGGTCTACTCCCGACTGCAAACTTGCGTCGCTGAGCATCGACATTCAGTCAAGATATTTCCGAGACGAAGACCTTGTGACGTCCGGGACCGTGCCGCAAGCTGCGCCACCGAATGCTGTTCCACTGCCACCGAATGTTTCCCCAGCAACGGGCGAAACTCTGCCAGCGGAAGCCGAGGAAGCGACTGACGCTGGTGTTGTACCGACTGCCCAATCGCAGGCTGCTGAGGCGGACACGGATGACACGGTCGACAAGGGCGGCACGGGCGACGGTCAAAACGCGCGCGACATGTTGCGCGATGTCGCTCAGCCAAGTTCGCCGCAGAAACCACCCGGACCGGTTCCTCCAACGGCTACGACCGACGATGAAGACGACGAAGACTTTAGTCTGCTGAACATTGCAGATTTCAACACCACCAGTCCGCTGGTCAGAGGTTCTGTGCCGTGGCGCACGCGAGCCCGCATGGAAACGGGAACCACAAACGCCACGGTGCTGGTGCAATCGACCAAGGGGACAACTCGAGCGGCATCGTGGAACTACGGCATGGGGCGAGTGGTCGTGAGCGCCAGTGCCGACGTGTTTTCTAATTCGTCGATGCTGGATGAGACGGCCGCGGAACTCGCCGTGCGACTGGTGGAACACGCTCACGAGACGCTGGCGGACGGCATTCCGTCCGAAACGTCATCACCGATTGTGCTGAGTGAATTCCTGAACAGCAGCGACGCGTATCGCGGCACAGCCGTGTTGTTGGGACCAGCGTTGCGGTCGGGTACGTTGCAACTGATTACGATCGCCGTGTTGGCCGGCTGGTTCGGCTTCCATCAATTCGGCCCGCCACGTCGCACCAACACGTCGCAGCGCCGCAGTCTGACAGAAAGTGCTGCGGCGGTGGGGAATCTGCAGTTTCGAACCAACAGTGGTGGCGAAGCCGTGCTGCGGTATTTGGAATACTTTAAGGCACGCCTGCAACGAATCTTCGGCCGCTCAATCGGCATCGAAGATCCCACGGCAATCGCGGCGATTGCCAAGCGAGCTGGCATGGACAAGGATGTCGTTCTGCAAATGATCAGCACGGCCACGCGGGTGGCCAATCAACAAGTCAGCCGGTCCACGTCCAATTCCGACGCAGCAAAATCGATCCGCGACCTGTCGCTGATTCTGGACAAGCTTTCTGGAAGCGGCGGGGGCCGTTAACTTTCGCTTCTGACATCCCACAACATCTCTTCATTCATTTCATCAATAGCACGTTAAGTCACTATGGAACTCTCCAACGTATCTCAAGCGTTCGATTCTGCCATTCAGCAAATCGGCAAAGTCGTTGTCGGCCAGATCGAACTGGTCGAAGGCGTACTGGTGGCCCTGTTTTCGGAAGGCAGCGTGTTGATCGAAGGCCCGCCCGGACTGGGAAAAACGCTACTAGTCAACGTGTTGTCGAAAACGGTGGCGTGCGATTTTAATCGTGTGCAATTTACGCCGGACCTGATGCCGTCGGACTTAACTGGCCACAGCATCTACGACATGAAGGACCAACAGTTTCGCTTCAACCGCGGCCCTGTGTTCACCAACATTCTGCTGGGCGACGAAATCAATCGCTCGCCGCCCAAAACGCAAGCCTCACTGCTGGAAGTGATGCAGGAACGGCAAGTCACCGTCGACGGCGTGACGCACACGCTGGACCGTCCGTTTCTGGTCATCGCGACTCAGAATCCGATCGAACACGAAGGCACGTATCCGCTGCCGGAAGCGCAAGTGGACCGCTTTATGTTCAAGCTGCTGGTCGATTATCCATCGGTGATCGACGAAGTCGACATTCTAAAACACTACACCTCCGGCAAAGACCCGCGTAACCTGAGCGACTTTGGTGTGGAATCGATTTTGTCGGCCGCCGACATCATGGCGATTCAAACAGCTGTGAAGGGTGTGATCGTCGAAGAAAAGATCCTGACTTATATCGTGGAAATCGTGTCGGCCTGCCGTACTTGGAGCTCCGTGACGGTCGGCCCTAGCCCGCGAGCTGGAGTCAATATGCTGGTGGCGGCGCGCACGCTGGCGGCCTGTCGCGGTCGCGATTTTGTGACTCCGGACGACATTAAGGAGCTGGCTCCGTGGGTGTTGCGACATCGTCTGCGATTGCGGCCGGAAGCGGAAATCGAAGGCACCACGGCCGACGAAACGATTCAGCAAATTTTGGAAAGCGTGCAAGCCCCTGTTTCATGATTCCATCGAAACTGCTGATTACCATCGCGATTTTCTTAACCACCCCGCTGTTGCTGGGCGGAGCGGTCGACGTGTTTCCCGACTTTCTGCCGGGGATCGGACAGCTGCACCTGTCGGGCCGCAGTTTGGCCGATTTCGCGCTACTCGTGAACATCATGCTGGTGGTGGTGGCGGCAGTCGACGTGATGATCAGCCCGTCACCGGACGACATCGAAGCCGAACGAGAAATTTCGGACGTGTTAAGCGTCGGAACGAATAACCCGGCCAAAATCAGACTCCGCAATAAATCGCGATTTGAAGTGCAGCTGTCCGTCCACGACGATCCCGGCGAATTGTGCGAAACATCTCGCCTACCCCAAACCGTCACCCTCTTGCCGTGGAAAGAAAAATCCATCAGCTACAACGTGACACCGCTGAAACGCGGGACAGCCACGATGACAGCCGTGCATCTGCGATTTCCAACTCGGCTCAAGCTGTGGACCCGCCACGAAGCTCGCCCGCTGGAAACCGTGGTGCGGATCTATCCCGATATCCGCGCCGTCTATCGCTATGAATTGATGGCTCGAAAAAATCGACTGGCAGAAATCGGTGTGCGAATGATGCGGATGCCCGGCCAAGGCCGCGAATTCGAACGGTTGCGAGAATATCGATACGGGGACGAAATTCGGCAGATCGATTGGAAGGCCACCGCACGTCAGCGTGAATTGATCACGCGAGAGTTCAACGTGGAACGCAACCAGAACATTGTGCTGATGGTGGACTGCGGTCGTTTTATGCGCAACGAAACGGACGGCATTTCGTATCTCGACCGCGCCCTAAATTCCGCCATCATGCTCAGCTATATTGCTCTGGGACAGGGCGACAATGTTTCGTTGATGGCGTTTTCGAACAAGATCGAACGCTTCGTTCGGCCTGTGCGAGG
Source organism: Fuerstiella sp. (assembly GCA_041688835.1). Taxonomy (GTDB): domain Bacteria; phylum Planctomycetota; class Planctomycetia; order Planctomycetales; family Planctomycetaceae; genus Fuerstiella. The sequence goes on along the minus strand of JBDNHJ010000041.1, from coordinate 12,039 downwards.
CAAGCCGGGGATTCAGTCGATCTTGCGTTCGACTTACGACATTCAGGCCAGCGACAAGGCGGCCGACTACAATCTGGCGCTCGAATATTTGTCGATGGTGCAGCGCAAACGCGCGCTGGTGATTATGATCACATTCGTCACTGACGAAGTGCAGCTGAATATCATTGGAGAAAGTTTGCAGTTGCGATCGTTGCCGTATCTGCCCATGTGCGTGCTGCTGCAGGATGTGGGATTGCGGCAAATGGCGGATCGCGTTCCCGAAAACGATCTGGATGCGTTTCATACGTCCGCCGCAGCGCAGATTTTGACCGGACAGGCGCGTCAAGTCGCCACGATGCGAGAAAACGGTGTGATGATGGTGGATACGCCGCCGGATCTGCTGACTGAACGACTGATTAACGAATATCTGATGATCAAAATGCGGAACATGATGTAGGTCGCTGGCACTTGTCAGTGGAAAATGATTTGGCGACAATGTCGTGTCCCCGTTTGTCCTCTTACCACGATTCTGCCGCACTTAACGGCGAAGGCGATCGTCGCGCGACAATGTCGTGTCCCCGTTTGTCCTCTTACCACAGAAACTTCGTTCAATGCTACGCACCTTAACCATTGCTTTCACCCTGCTTGTCGCTGTCACAACCACTGCCACCACCGTTTCCGCTCAAGAAGAATGGGTCGAACTGTTCGATGGCAAGACGTTGGACAACTGGGATGGTGACCCGACTTTGTGGAGTATTGAAGAAGGCACAATAACCGGACGCACGACTGCTGAGACAAACATGAAGGCGAACAACTTTCTGATCTATCGCGGCGGCGAGTTCGACAACTTTGAATTGCAGTTTGATTACAAAATCATTGATGGTAACTCGGGGGTTCAGTATCGGAGCTTTGAACTTCCCGAAGGCAAATGGCGATTGGGGGGTTATCAGGCCGACTTCGAAGCCAAAGACAAATACTCAGGCATTTTGTACGGCGAAAAATTCCGTGGCATCTTGGCGTTGCGGGGGGAATCCACGGAACTGACCACCAAGAATGGCAAGATGGTCAAAACACAGATTGAGCAATTCGGCGACACGGTGGAAATTCAGACCAAGATCAAAAAGGAAGACTGGAACAGTTACAAAGTGGTGGCGCGAGGCAATCGTTTTCAGCATTTCATCAACGACACCAAGACCAGTGAGTGTCTTGACAATGATGATCAGCGCCGCGAAACGGGATTGCTGGGATTGCAGATTCACGTGGGCCCGCCGATGACCGTGCAGTTTCGCAACATTCGCATCCGCACACTGCCAGCAACAAAAGGCTAATTCGCCTCAGCTTCATCCGCCAATCAAGACTGTCGGCAGGCCGATGACGATCGAACCGCCGTGAGCCGTCATGTCGCCCATTCGGGCGGCTGGCATTTTGCCGATCAGCACGGTCATTGACCCCTTGGCAATCACGTCCGGGGGGCCAACGCAAACACACATGTCGGTGGCTCGAGCGGCCGGCACGCCACCGATCAGTGTCGGGACTCCTCCCGGAGGCAGAATCGGGCCGCCCACGTGAGGGATTGGCGGAACGCCGGGTGTCACCATCGGGCAAACATGCATATCACCAATGCGTGCGGCAGGTTGTCCCATGAAAACGATCTCCTGAAATACAATTGCAATGCTGGATGCCACTCAATCTAGGCCACTGCTCCAATGAAATGGAACGTCGCACCTCTTACGCGATAATTGTCTGCCAATTGCAGTTTCGGTTGCGGGTATTTTGCAAAGATTCTTCGGAATACTCCAGAGTACGTCACAGAGGGCAGCTCGAAGATTAAACCACGAATGGACACAAATGAACACGAATAAGCGGCATGAAATTCGTGGTTATTCGTGGTTCAAGACTGACAGCACAAAGAATCCGGTCGAGTCAGGAAAACCGCATCCTCGGCCGTTCTCCATGAAATTTGCCCTTTCCAATTTTTTGTACAAAAACTAAGCAACTCCGTCGGCAACGTTCAGAGAATAGCATTGTGCAGGGCATGGCAGTGGCCAATGTCAAACAGCATTTCGACGCAATTTCGCGTACTTTCAACCCCCAGGAGAATTGACGATGCCCGCTTACATTAAACTCGGCGACATTAAAGGTGAAGCAACTGACCAAGATCACAAGGAATGGATTCTAATGGAGTCCATGAGCTCTCCGATCTTTCGATCGATTGCGGAAGGTGCCAAAGATCAGCAGCGAACCAAGGGTGAAACCACACTTGGCGACATCGTGATCGTACGCCAGTTGGATAAATCATCAACCAAGCTGCAGGAAGCCTGTGCGACCGGACAGTTCTTCAAAGAAGTCGAAATTCAGTTCTGCTCGACGCTGAAGAAAAAACAGGAGCCGTACTTAGTCTACAAGCTCAAGAATGTGATTGTCTCCAGCTACAGCTTCCACGGTAACTCATCGGGCGATCCACTGCCGACCGAGGAAATCACGCTGGGCTACACTGAAGTCGAATGGACTTACACAACGCTCGATCCGGAAACCGGCGACAAAAAGGGTTCCGTTCCAGCCAAGTACAATCCTGGTACTGGCGTATCGTAAGGCGTCGGAATCGATGGCTTTCGCCGTCAGTTGACGGAAGCGTGATCAACAAAATGCTGTGGCTGTGGTGGCAAGCGGTATCATCCGTTCGCCGCCTAGTCACGGCCTTTGTTTGCGTATGGCCTGTCGTGCTTATTTATCGCTCATCGTCCCGGAGAGATGCTGCGACAAGCGGCTTTGGTACAATGTCGCAACCGTTACAAAATTCAGACCGGAAAATTTAAATGGTTGACCTCAATCTCAAACAGGCAGAACGTCCCATTGGTGTCGAAACACCGCTTGGGAAAGACAAACTGGTGCTCACCTCATTCTCGGGTGAGGAGCGGATGTCTGGTCTGTTCCGCTTCGAACTGCAGATGCTGTCCGACGAAGGCAGCATCAAGCCGGATCAGATTGTCGGCAAGCCGGTCGATTTCTACGTCAAACATCCCGACGACGAAAAACGCTATTTCAATGGCATCGTGAATCGCTTTGTGTATGCCGGAAAAAATGACCGCGTTCACATGTATCGCGCTCAGGTGGTGCCTTGGCTATGGCTGCTGACCAAAGGCTCCGATTGTCGTGAGCACGAAGCCGATGGGCAGAAAAACGCCAAAGATATCATCGATGGACTGCTAGGAGATCTCGGGTTTTCAGACTATTCGTGGAAGCTGAAACGCACGCCCGAAAAACGCGATTACTGTGTTCAATATCGCGAAACACATTACGAATTCCTGACCCGGTTGCTCGCAGAAGAAGGCATCTATTACTACTTCAATCATGAGCAGGGCAAGCATGAATTAGTGATGACCGATCATGTGGACGGGGTTGCCGATTGTAAAGACGCGGAAGCTCGACTGCTGTCCAACCTGTCTCAGCCGGAAGTCACGGACAACCTGAGCGGATGGCATCACGAATACGAATTCACGACGGGCAAGTTCGCGCATACCGATTATGACTTCGAGAATCCGTCGACATCTTTGGAAGTCAAAAAAGACAGTTTGGTTAAGCTGCCCGGCAATAGCGGCTTAGAATTTTATGATCACCCCGGACGATACGTGAAGAAAGGTCTGGGAAACGGACTGGCTCAGCTGCGCATGGAACAAGAAGAGGCGGCTCACGATAGCGTGACCGGCAGTAGCGTCTGCCGGTCGTTCTCACCGGGAGGTCGTTTCAAGCTGTCTGAACACCACAATGACAACGAAAAGGGTGACAAGTGGGTGCTGACGGAAGTTCATCATTCGGGACAACAGGGTGGCAGCTATCTGACCGGCATGGGGCCTTCTGACGAAATCTATTCCAACAACTTTCGCTGCATTCCGGCGAAGACCGTGTTCAGACCGCCGTATACACCGAAGCCGCAGGTGCATGGGCTGCAGTCGGCGGTGGTTGTGGGCCCGTCCGGTGAAGAAATCTACACGGACGAATACGGTCGCGTGAAGGTTGAGTTCCACTGGGACCGGAAACACCAAGGCGACGAGAAAAGTAGTTTTTGGGTGCGCGTGTCGACGCCGTGGGCCGGAACGAACTGGGGGATGGTGAACATTCCTCGCATCGGCCAAGAAGTCATCGTCGAATTTCTGGAAGGCGACCCGGACAAACCCGTTGTGACGGGTATGTTGTACAACAAAGGAAACATGCCGCCGTATGAGCTTCCCGCCAACATGACGCAGTCGGGCATCAAGACGCGCAGCACAAAAGGTGGGGGCGACGATCACTTCAACGAGATCCGTTTTGAAGACAAGAAAGACGAAGAAGAGATCTATATTCATGCAGAAAAAGATCTGAACTGCGTGATCGAAAATAACGAAACCCGCCAAGTCGGCTATGAAGACATGGACAAGGGCGATCAGGAAATCGATATTTACAATGATCAGAAATTGAAGGTCGGTGTCGGTTCCAGCGGCGGAAGCCAGATGGTCGAAATCTTTAAGAACCGCGATGTGACTCTAAAAACCGGCAACGATAGTCTGCTGATTGAACAGGGAAACATGTCGGTTGTCTTAAAGACGGGGAACCAAGAAACCCAACTGGATATGGGCAACCAGACCACAAAGCTCAAGATGGGGAATCAGGAAACGAAACTGGATCTCGGAAAAAGTTCGACGGAGGCCATGCAGGCCATTGAGTTGAAAGTTGGGGCGAATAGCATCAAGATCGATCAGATGGGTGTGACGATCAAGGGTATGATGGTCAAGATCGAAGGGACGGTTATGACAGAAGTGAAAGCTCCGATGACGCAGGTCAAAGGCGACGCGATGCTGATCGCCAAGGGCGGAATCACTATGATTAACTAGTGTCGTCACATCACTCGTTTTTCGCTCGCGCTGCCAATCACAGCGGTCACTTTGGACTGGGTCAATCAGATGTCATGGTTTCTGCGTGTGCAGGATGGAAAAGAATTCCGCGATGCGGCTGTACTGATCGAAGGCAAGTCGGTGATTGTCGGACGTGCGGAAACGGCAGATGTGGCGTTTCCTAATGACGGAGAGATGTCGTCGCGGCATGTTTCCGTCACACTACGTGATGGGCAATGTTTGTTCTCTGACTTACACAGCACAAACGGAACCTTCCTCGACGGTGAAGCCGTTTCAGAAGGAACGTTGTCACCGGGGTCGCACCTGCAGTGCGGGTTGACCATCTTTACGGTGGAATCAGGGCAGGCAACAAGACCCAAGACGGCCCCGCTGGCTGCGACGATGCTGGAATCGCCGAACGCTGTGACCGCCACCGCAAAATCCAAAACCCCGCCGACACTGGATTCACCAACAGCACTGCCAGAGGAAATTCTTCAAACCAAAGGATTTGTCTCCGACGATGCGACACAAATCGTCGAGCGTTTCGGGCTGGCCGACGGAATTGCATTTTTGCCTCACGAAGGAGAGTCGCCTGAGCAATTCACCGACCGACTGCTGGCTTCAGGCGACGACAACGACTGCCTGAACTTTCTGGCATACGCATTACCAAAACGACTCGGCGTTTGGTGGGCGGTGGAATGCCTGCGTTCGGAAGAAGGTTTGTTGGCAGCCACAGACACGCCAATGATCGATGCCGTTGAAGCTTGGGTCGCAGCGCCTTCTGACGAGAGTCGTCGTCAGGCTATGGAATTGGCCGAAGCGAACGGCATGGAAACAGCGGCGGCATGGGCGGCCGTGACAGCATTTTGGTCTCACGGCAGTATGGGGCCCAAAGGACAACCGAACGTTCCCGCCGCCGATGAAATGGCCGGCAAAGCGCTGTCTGGATCCGTCATCCTCGCCAGCGTGGTGAAGTCGCCAGAAAACGCGCCACAGCGGCGGAAAGCCTTCGTCGATATCGCGAACAAAATCGCCGCAGGAGCGTGTCAGCCACCTGCGGCGGGCCGATAATCGCATTGCGGCGGGAAAACCTAGATGGCTACGGCTGAATGGTCTTCACAGAAATAACAATGGCAGGGCATCGGCTGCAAACAGCGGCATTCGCTGTTGAGAAGATCTCAATCGTGGCGACTGCAAGTGGAGTTAATCCGCTGCTGGACAAATAATTTCGTCGCGACAGGGGTTTCGATTCTGCTGTTGGTTGGCATGTGGCTGGGTCCGTGGTTAATCTATTGAACCGCACGTGACACACTCCCCATTCAACAACGGAATCCCTCCATCATGCAGACGCCCGCCTTCCCCAACCGACGACAATTCGTATCGACTTCCACAGCCGTAACGGCCGCGTTGTCGATTGCACCTGCACTGTCTTTCGGCGCGTACGCAGGTGGCAGCGATTCTTTAAAGCTGGGTCTGATTGGGTGTGGTGGTCGAGGCACAGGTGCCGCTTCGCAGGCGCTCACGGCGGATTCTGGCGTTGAGCTATTTGCGATGGCAGACGCTTTCGACGATCGCCTGCAGAGCGCTCGAGCTCGATTGCAACGCAGCTTTAACAAAGAAGACCAGCCAGCGCGAGTGAACGTTGTCGACGACCAGTGCCACGTTGGTTTCGATGCTTACAAAAGCGTGATTGACGCTTGTGATCTGGTGTGTCTGACGTCCACACCGCATTTCCGCCCGCGACATCTGAAGTACGCTGTGGAAGCTGGCAAGCATGTGTTTTGTGAGAAGCCCGTGGCAGTTGATGCGCCTGGCGTGCGGTCTGTGATGGAATCGTCAAAGAAGGCGGCCGAAAATAAAACGGCGTTGGTCAGCGGACTGTGCTGGCGATACCACCATGGTAAGCGGGCGGTGTTCGATCAGATCAAAGACGGCTTGATCGGCGACATCGTATCGATGCAGTGCAGCTATATGACGGGCGGTGTTTGGGATCCTCGCAAGACGCGCGTGCAATGCGGCAGTGAAATGGAGTATCAGATGCGGAACTGGTACTACTACACTTGGCTGTCGGGTGACTTTAATGTGGAACAGCACATTCACAGTCTGGACAAAATGATGTGGGCCATGGGCGACGTTCCGCCAGCGACGATCAGTGGCAGCGGCGGCCGTCAAGTGCGGACTGACCCTCAGTATGGCAACATCTATGATCATTTTAATGTTGTGTATGAGTGGGAAAACGGAGTCAAAGCTTACGCGCGTTGTCGTCACTGGAACGGTTGTGAAAACGACGTCAGCGATCACATTTACGGCACCAAAGGGCGAGTCGATGTGATGAAGCACAAAATCTATGACCTCGACGGCAAAGAAATTTGGTCGTTCGAAGGCGAAGAAGGTGACATGTATCAGATCGAACATGACGAACTGTCGGCCAGCATTCGTGGGGGCACTCCACTAAACAACGGCGACTATATGTGCAAGAGCACACTGATGGCGATTTCCGGCCGTATGTCTGCTTACACGGGCAAAAAACTGACATGGGATGAAGCCTTGAATTCGACAGAAGACCTGACGCCAGCGGGATACGAATGGGGCGAAGTGCCAACGCCGGAGGTGGCGATTCCGGGCAAAACAAAATTCGTGTAATGCGATTCGGCTCACAAACGGTTGTTGGAAACGTTCTTCTGAGTCGTCGAATTCGTCGGGAAGTCTAAACAGATTCGAATAATCCGGTGATGTTGCTTCGGAACCGGTGTTTACTGAAATCGGCTACTGGAAAACGTATGGTGTTGAGGCGTAGAATCAATTTCGGATGCGACAGGTATCTAATTGATGCTGTTCTATCAAATTTGGTTTAAGGTCTGGTCAGGTACAACGCATGAATCGACGTCTCCTAAACGGTGTGTGTTTGTTGATCTTGGCGTCCTTCACGAACTCATCATTCGCGGACGCCAATCCGGACCTAGCCGCTCGACAGAAGTGGCTGAACGCCGCACTCAGAAAAGTTTCCCCCGCTCTTGTGTCCGTTCAGGACGGAATGGGAGCCGGCAGTGGGGTTGTTGTTTCTGCGGACGGAATTGTGCTGACCGCATCGCATGTGGTCGAAACCAGAGGCCGCAACCCGCCGAGGCTGCAGGTGGTGTTTCCGGACGGCAGTACCTATCGCGCCGATCTACTGGGCATGAACCGCTCTGCCGATGCAGCGATGCTGAAGATTCGCGATAAACCTCGCAATGGCTCAGAGTTTCCGTTCGCCAAGCTTGGTGAATCGGACGATCTGGAGCGTGGTGAATGGTGCTTTGCGTTGGGTCATCCGGGAGGCTTTAAGCCCGAACGTCCGGCACCAATTCGACTGGGGCGAATCCTGTCGGTCGGGCACCGAACGGTGGTTTCGGACTGCGCTATCGTCTTAGGAGATTCCGGAGGTCCGCTGTTTGACATGGAAGGTCATGTCATCGGAATTCACAGCATGATCACGGAAGTCATCGTCGAAAACCGTCACGTCGCGATCGATGTTTTTCGTCGAGACGGAGACCGGATGGAGGGCGGAGAATCGTGGGGGCGACTGCAGGCACGTGATGACGACTTGGTGGAAACAGCGTTCTTTGGTGTCACTTTAAGATGGAGGCATTTCACGGCAGAAGCGGTCCATGTGCTGTCTGGCAGTCCGGCTGATCGAGCTGGGATTCTTCCGGGAGATCTTCTGTTGAACATTGCGGGGCAAAAATTCGCCGACGCCTTAGGGCTGAATAATTTGTTGTCGGAAGTCGCCGAAGATCAAGACGTACCCGTGCTGCTGGACCGAGCGGGACGAGAACGTGTTGTGCGGCTCACAACCGGCGGCAAACCGACGCGCGACGAACTGAGGTCGCGCCACGGGAAGCAAGTTGTGCTCAGCAGAGACCATGCGATTGAGCTTGAGCAGCAGTTGACTTCGTTTCGGCAACCTGGAGTGTTCGAAAAACGCAGCCGCGAAGAAATGGATCGATTTAATGCGGCTGCCGAGGCAACAGAAGGCAGCGTTGTCACATTTCGCCGCAAGCTGGGCCGCAACATCGCCTTCGGGGCTGTCATGACATCGGATGGTTATATTCTGACAAAAGCCAGCGAGCTGGAAGGTGAGATTGAGCCGGAGTGCATTCTATCGAACGGAAAACGGTTGCAAGTTCGCGAAGTCGCAGTCGACCGTGCTTTCGATTTGATGCTGGTCAAGGTTGAGGCCATCGATCTGACACCCGTCAAATGGGCATCGAACGAAGCGGCCGAACGTGGCACCATCGTGCTGACCACGGATTCGCGCGGTGCCCCGTTTTTGCCCGGCGTGGTCAGTGTCGAAACTCGCACGTTGGAGTCGTCGAAGCGTGGGTTTCTGGGCATTGTTCTCGGACTGGACCAATCAAGGTCAGGAGTTGTCGTGACGGAAGTTCTGCCGGGCGGTGCTGCCGCTCGAGCCAAACTGAAGCCGGGCGATGTGGTGATGAGCGTTAACGGGACGGTCGTGCGTCGCCGCGAAGAACTGATCACGGAAATTCGTCAGCTGCAGCCTAATTCTCAGGTCACTTTGCGTTACGAACGAGACAACGTGATCAAGACGATTACGGTTGAGCTAACACCTCAGTTTATTGTTAATGATCATGAAGTGTTGTTGCGTGAGCGGTACGGCCGAGAACAACTTGGGAAATTCGTCAGTACTCATCACATCGGATTTCCCGAAGTGCTTGAGCACGATACGGATTTATTTCCAGATCAGTGTGGTGGTCCGTTGTTCGATATCTACGGCAAAGCTGTCGGCTTAAACATCGCGCGTGCTGCTCGGATCACAAGTTATGCCATTCCTGCATCAGCCGTCGAACGCGTGTTCCGTGCGTTGAAGGCTCAGGATACTGGTCGATAGAACGGCCATCCCGCATTTGAGGCAGAATCAAACAATGATTCGGAGCCCTGGACAGTTGCGGTTTGCCGAATAGAATTTAGCCATGGCCCTCGCCATGTCAGACCTGTATTCGATTCCGGAGAACAAGTAATGAAGTGTACTGCCCTGATAGTTGCCGCAACCATCACGTTGTCTGCGACAACGTTCGCTGCAGAAAAATCTGCCGTCATGCTGGGAGCGGATGCCCTGACACTCGGAATTCCGGGCAGCGGTCCCCTAAAAGTCTCTGAAGTGAGTGCGTGGCTAGACGATGCTGCCAACCATGATGAACTTGAAGTCAGTTTGCCGCTGGGGTTAAGCTTGGGGCAAAACCAAATGAAGGGACTGCAGAAAAACCCACTGACTCGCGCAAAAATTGAACTGGGACGCCAGCTGTACTTCGACACACGATTGTCTTCAGACAACACGGTGAGCTGTGCTTCGTGCCATCATCCTCAGAATGGCTATTCACGCCACACCGCTTTTGGCGTTGGTGTCGAAGGCCAGCAAGGCGGACGGAACTCGCCCATTAGTTACAACCGCATTTTGAGCGACCTACAGTTCTGGGATGGTCGAGCTGATTCTCTTGAAGCTCAGGCTGTTGGTCCCATCGCCAACCCCATTGAAATGGGCAACACTCACGAAAACTGCGTTGCCACACTGCAAGCGATTCCAGCTTACAAGATCCAGTTCGACAAGATCTTCGGAGACGTGGGACTGACCATCGACACGGTCGGTATGGCAATTGCCAGTTTCGAACGCGCGATCGTGACGGGGCCATCTCCGTACGACTTCTACGAATCTTATCAACGTTTCCAGCAGCTCGATCCAGAAGATCTGGCAGATCTGAAGGACGATGACGAAGAAGTGTACGCGGAGTATTTGGAGCTGCAAAAATCGGTGGCCGCCAATCCGATGTCTGAGAGTGCAGTTCGGGGCCGAAACTTATTCTTTGGTAAAAAGGCGACCTGTAGCAACTGTCACGTCGGAGCGAACCTCGCCGACGAACTCTACCACAACCTTGGCGTTGGCATGGATTCCAAGTCGCCAGACCTTGGACGCTTCGAAGTTACGAAAGTGGAAAAGGATAAAGGGGCCTTCAAAACTCCAACCATTCGCAATGTTGCGGATTCCGGGCCATACATGCACGACGGCAGTATGGCCACGTTGGAAGAAGTGGTTGAGCACTACAACAAAGGTGGCACACCAAACATGTGGCTCAGCGATAAAATCATACCACTCAAATTGACCGCTCAAGAAAAAATTGATCTCGTGGAATTCATGCGAGCTTGTTCCGGGGATTTTCCGCGCGTCGCAACGGGACGTCTGCCTGAATAATTTCAGGGGATCGGCGTGATGCAACAATGATCACAGCTCATAGCTTCGATTGAGGCAATGGGCTGTTTTTTTATGTTCGCCGCGAGGACAGAATCATGGCAGTGAAGGGCCAACTGCTGGTCTGATAACAATTTCGGGCGCGAGCGTCACGCGTTGCCCACCATTGATGATTGTCGCCGCTACGGGCGACCACTCGCAGAATTGCGGCACAAACTCTGGCAGTTTTTGCCGCTCGGCTATGACTGCTGCGAACTTGGGAGACTTGAGCGAACTTTGCCCGTATTCCGGCTTATAACAGCTGGCAAAGATCAGATTCTCTGTACTGATCGCATCGATTTTGACGAATCGACGGAACGAGGACCAAGGTCGGTCGGTAATTCGTCAGCAGCAGAGTCTCATGCAGAACCAGCCGAACAAAACGATGGACAGCGATTCGGACGCACCGCGCCCAGTTCGCTCGTTCCATCATGCTCGATACGGACTTCTGATTCTGCTGAGTGTTGTCGGATACTTTGCCGCTGTTCAGCTATTCGTCCCAGCAGCGCCATTGAAGGCGGCAGCTCAGACCGATGCCAATCAGCCCAGCCAGATCACTCTGGAATTGCCTCAGTTCGGCCAACCCATTCCGCAGGGCATCGACCAAGGATTCGCAGTGCCTTCTCTGCCAGCGCCGCAACTGCAGTTGCCCACAAACGGCAACGGTGGGAATGGAACAGGCTCTGGCAGCAATTCCATTCAGATCATTCCGCGCAATTCAGGTTCTCGGTTTGACGAGCCTGCGCGTCAGCCAGCTGCGCCGTTAGAACTGGCGTGCCCCAGTTCTCAGTACCACGGTTATGAGAGTCAGTTTGGGTTAAGGGTGACCGCAGGTGTGGGGCAGTTTTCTGCTTCTGGAGCGCACGCGGAAGAAGCAGAAAACTGCCGCGCGAATTCGACAGGAGTCTG
>JBDNHJ010000286.1:0-16226 GCA_041688835.1 Fuerstiella sp. | reverse complement strand
GATTTCCAAAGCCGTTGCCTTGTGCTTGTCCGTCAGTGTTGCCAAGCGAACGAAGCTGTCGTACAACGCCGCTTTTTTCTCCGTTTGAGCGTGACGTTCGGGATCGAAATCCGGAGCGGACACCACAATTCGCAGCGGAACGGATTCGCCACGATTGCCTTTGCGGTCTGTGGCCACCAGTCGCGTCGTCACCTGGTCGCCGGTCTTCAGTTTCAGTCCCAGCAGATCCCAATCCCAGGCGGAAACCATCTGATTGCGGACGCTGTTGTCCTGCGGACGGTCGTCGGAAGTTTTCGGGGGATCTTCCTGCGGCGGTGCGGTGGCTTCCAATGGGACTTCGACCCATTCGCGACCGTTGACCGAAATTTCTTGGTGCAAACTGACCAGCGGCAAGTCGTCTTCGGCCAAGCCCTTGAGTGCCAGAATGTCGTTGGGTGGCAGCAGCAAGTTGGTTTCCTGTTGATCCACAAATCCGGCACGCGGAATCAGATCGGGCACGGGGCGAATTTCGTAGCGGGGGCTAAAGATGTTTTCGAAGCCAGTTTCTGACGACACCAAATGCACCTTAAAGATCGCTGGCTGGTCAACAGTCAGGCTGGCAGTCCATTGGCCCGCCGCATCACGCTGCAGCGGAACAGACACGACGTCTTCAGAATCTGCCGCGTCGATTCGTAGCTCAGCAGCCGAAACGTTCTGATCCAGATCCAGTCGTAACGTGGCCTGCGTGCCTTCCAAAACAATCAGGTCGCCGTTGGGTTCGGTCACAACCTGATCGGGCAGTCCGGCGTATTCGGGAAATTGAAACGCTTTATGAAACGCCACAACGCTCGGCCGATCCTTGGCTGTGATCGCATGTCGGCGAGTCACGGCATCGCCAGCCAGAATGCGGTATTCGACGTTGCCGTCAATGTGCAAATTCGAAACGTATTCCGCCCCGCTGCGAGCTCTCATGGATTGCCGCTGTGAACCTGCGGCCGTAAAGGTTTCCAGAATCACTTCACTGACGTCGCCGCCAGATACTTCGACCATAATCGCGACGGTTTCGTCGTTGGCAATCATGATCGAATTGGGCGTCGGCTGTAGGACATCCACTTGAATCCGTGACACGCGATCAATGTTGGCGCCGGGCAGCATGGCGCGGACGGCTAAGGTCCGGAATCGTGGATCGGGCAGGCTTAGCAGAAATGTCACAATGACCAGCACGGCTGCGGCTCCGAATAGCCACTTGCCCAGCATTCGCCACGGCAGCAAACGAGGGATTTGAATCTTGGCCATCTGCGTGGCAACTTTGCCCTGCAGCAGGCCGCGGAAGACGGGGGAATCGTTGACGGTCGCAGGATCGTCCGTCGCCAGTTCCACGGCCGACAGTAAGTTCTCACGAAGTTCCGGCTCCGCTTCTTCCACAAACACCGCCAGCTCTTCACGACCGGGCGGTTGTAGTAATTTGCGAATCGAAATCATCCACACGACTACCGCCGTAATCAGATACGCGGCAGCACTCAGCATCCACCGCGCGCGATCGGACACAATCCAGTACCAATCGATCAGCGCGACGACGGCAATGCACAACAAAAACGTCATCAGCGCAGCGCAGATTCCTCGCAGCAGCAGCATGCGAAATCGACGTCGCCCGAAGCTCTGTAATTTATACGCAACGGTTGGATCAAGAACTGTGGTACTCATCGTTTATCCATCCTGCAGGACTCGCACTTTACAACAACCCCGCTCGCTTACGCAGAAACCATTCCAGCGTCAGCAACAACACAATCGCCGCAAACCACCAATAGCTTTGCCACAACAACGTGTCCGATTCGATCACGCGACCATTGCTGAGCGGACTCAGCAACGCCGATAATTCTCCAATTTGTTCTTCACGCAAATAGACGCCACCCGATTCTGCCGCCAACTGCTGCAACATCGCTTCGTTGCACGCCGTATTAGATAGTTCAGCCGAATCCGGTGGCAACACCACAAACTGCCCGCGAGCTTGCAGGGCTTCCTGACTGAATCCGGACGCGCGCACAGAAACTTCGTACTCACCATCGGCCAGTGCTCCAGAATTGCCGCGATAGATGCCCGGCACATCAGCATCAGCCGTCAGGCTGACCGTCGAAACCACGCGACCATCTTTCCAAACCAAAGCGTCAACTGTGGCATCCAACGCGGGTTTGCCATCCAGTCCCAACAGCCGAATGCGGATGTCGACCGCGTCACCCATTTGATAGCTGACCGGGCCCGTATCAACCGACAAATATTCGTCACTGACTGCAAACGGACGCGGCATCACGTACTTGGCCAGTTGATTCCAGATCCGCTGATGATACGTGTCCGCAGCTTTGTAACGCCACCGCCAAGTTTCGTCCGACGCCAAATATAGAACTCGCCCAGCCCCGTAGTTCCGCGTCACCATCATCGGCAGCGGAACGTTGTCAACAATCGCCTCAGCCAAAACTTCCGCACCGGGCAATGGCTGAACATTGTTTAACGTATGGGGCGGCGGCAGTTGGTTCCAGAATCGTTGATTCGCTTCCGGCTGAACTTCGAAGCTCAGCGCGGGTTCACGTGATCCTTTTTCTGTGAGTTGCAGCATCGTTGGTTGCGACGCGACAGAAGCGGGCAACCATTCCACGGGCAGCAACGGTCCTAAATCTTGATCGGTGAATGTCTGCAGACGCGACCGATTGCCATCGACGAACACTAGACCACCGCCTCGAACTTCGACGAACTCGCGCAGCCATTCGAATTCGTGTTCGGCGAACAGATCCGGATGAATTTCACCGCAAATGATGAGATCATAAGCGAACAGGTCATCACGTGTTTCGGGAAACATGTCGTCACCGTCGCCGCGCGGCAGCGTTTCGTCGTCCGTGCTGGGTCCAGCGATGATCACATCGACATCCCACTGCGTGTCGCGTTCGAATACGTTTCGCAGGTAGCGAGTTTCCCAGCGCGGACGACCGTCGAGAATCAGCAGGCGGTGGTTTTGAGTAATCGCTGCCAGACGAATTGGCCGCTGATTGTTGCCGGGTTCGGCTTCGTTCGGCAACGGTGCGATGGATGCCGTCAGGGCGACAGCGACAGCGTGCTGTTTGACATCGGACGCAAACTGACTGCCCATGCGTTCTACGATTTCGTCGATGCCGAATTCGAAATCGATGCGACGTTCTCCGCTGTTATCGGTCAGTAACTGTGTTTGCCAAACCACTTCGTCTTGATGCCGAATTTCGGCCACAAACGGCTGACCGCTCGGCATTTGATCGCGGACCACCATCGTGCCGCGCACGCGATCCTTCTGAAAAATCATTTCTGGGTATTCCACTGCCGCGACGGAGATATCCGCCGCTTGCTGAGTGGCTCCCAATGACACCGGATAAAATGCGATGCCTTGGCTGCCCAGCACACGTGCCGTTTGCAGCGGCGACGGGCCGGCATTGTGCTGGCCGTCCGTCAGCAGCACGATCGCCGTGTTGGCTGTGTTCGATTGCAGTTCTGCTGGGGCATCGGTATCTGCGGCGGTGTCTTCCTGAGCCAACGAAACCTGTTGACTGGCGACGATGCCACTAGCCAAGTCCGATGTGACAGCATCCGGCTGATCGGCCAATGTCGTGGGAACTTCCGCCGATGCCACGCCACCAAACAGTTCAATGGCCTGTTCGTTGTGCAGCGCGAAGACTTCGACATTGTGATGCTGTCGCAGGTCCGCAAAAATCGCCTTGTCCGTGGTCAGCAACGATCGTTGAGCTCGATCCCAGCGCGGTGTCTCGTCGAACATCGCTAAGGCCGCTTGCACAGATTGATCGCTGTTGTCCAGCAGTCGCTGAATGTCTTCGTTAAACGTGTTCTTCAGTTGCTGTTCTATCGCTGGCAGACTGTCGCACACAGCCGCCAGTTGTTGAGCACCCTTTTCGGCAGCAGAAACGTCACCCGACGTTGGCACGGCTTCGACGGCCAGAATCGCTGCGTCGACATCGCTGTTCGCTGCGTGGCGTACGTGATCCGGCACGGACGCGCTGTCTCGCACTGCCTGCAACGCGGACTGCAAACGGTCTTTTTCTGCCGTGATGCGTTCCCATTGTACGCCTTCCTGTTGCAGCACCGTCGCCGCGCGGCTACGCGCATCCGCTAGCCGTTGGGCCAGATTCAGCAGGCTGGAATCGACGCGACCGTCTTCCAGCCAGCCTTGTTGTTCTGAGATCAACAGCTTGCGACCGTCGGAAATGTGTCGATCGAGGAGGCTCATGCTTTGAGACGCATCGACGTAGATTTTGACGCGACCAAGTTCGCCAATCACAGTGCGATGGTGCAACACGGGGCCAGTCAGAATCAGAATCCCCAGCAGGAACGCCAGTGACCTTAGCAAAGGCAAAATCCACCGCAGGCGATCCGGTAGTTCGGAACTTTCGCGGCGATAGTAGCGCCACGCCAATACACAGACCACCAACGATAGCAGCAGCCCCAGCCACAGCGGAAGGCCGCCGACAAAGCGAATGTTTGTCATGTGCGAACCCTCGAAAATGTCTGCTGCAGCACCAATTCCAGAAACATAAACGCCAGCAAAGCCATCAACACGTATTCCCAGATTTCTCGACCGTGTCGACGCAGTCGGTCCTGTTCCAGATAGGTGGCCGGTGATTCGATTGTCTGAGCGGCCATTTGTTCGGCAAGATTCATCAGTCCTTGGTCATTCAGAATTTCCAGATTCGATTCCTCGCGAGACGTCGACGCGACAAAGTGGATCGCAGTCGCATCGGGGCTAATCATGGTGTACACGCCCGGACGCCGCGTGCCATCAAAACGCACCATCTGTTGATTGCCTTGAAGCGTGGAACGCAGATTGCGTCGACTGCCATCCGGCGCGGCGATTGATACGCTGTAGTCTGCTGGCTCGCCGTCGGCTGCGGAATCAATCGCGAACAGAGCCACGGCGGGTTCACCGGTTTGAATGTTCTTTGGCGGTGCGAATTGCGTGGCCATCGTAGTGACTAGCTGTTGCATCAACGGTACATAAAACGGACGCATCGGCAGGTCGCACCAGTCCGCGTCACTGGACGTCGCCAGTTGCACCACGACACCTTCACCAACCGTCGATTCGATCAACAACGGATCGCCATTGTCTAGCCGAGCCATCACAATCGGGGCGGCCACAGTGGTTTTTTGTTCGTCATCGTCGTCGTCGTCGGCATTTAGCGACGTCACCGAAGTCAGAATGGGCGACGTATCTGCAGACAGTTTCAGTTCGTACCATTGACGAATTTCTGCGGTCGATAGGTCGCCATTGGAAGCATCATTGAAAAACTGCAGCGCTGGATGGTCGAACCTCTGAGTCACAATGCGGGAACTCTGGCCCTTGTCGTCGATCTTGCCGCGTGGAACACCGAATTCCGCTGGCAGCAAACCACGTTCGAACAGGTGCTTGTTGTACCATGCGGTTTCCAGTCGATTGCCCGCACATACCAGCAACGCGCCGCCGGATTCGACGTAGCGCTGCAGTTCGTTGGCTTGGGCGTCTGTGAGTCGCGGAACGTTGGCCAATACGATGACTCGCGGGCGGGCTTCGAATTCCGCATTTAGGTTCGACTGGTAAGACACCGTCTTTGTGTTTACCAAATCGGTTAGCTTCATCCGCCCAAAAGAGTACGGCGTTAAGGCGACGGCCAGAAAGTCGGTTTCGCTTTTCAACGGTTCTGAACTGGGATCACCGTCCACCAGCAGCACATCGATTTGATCCCAGATCGTCACTGCGGCGGCAAACTTGTTGTCGGTCTGCAACGGATCGTCAACCAACACTTCCACTTCGATGACATGCGAACCTGGCTGCTCGAACGTACACGGAAACAGCGTTTGCGTGGTGGTGTTGGCCGCCAAAGACACCTGAGACACAGACTGTTCTTGGCCGTCAACTTTCAGGATGACTCGCGCATTACTGGCGGCGATCTCACCGTGGTTCCGCAGGTTCGCGCGCACAGAAAGCTGTTGCCCGACACCCAGCGGTCGGTTGGAAAAATCGAGCGATTCGATGGAAACATTGCCGACCACTGCTTCGCCAACCTGCAACAAAGACAGTTCGGGTTTGACGGCCATGGAATTCACCTGCTGACGAATGGCGTCGGCGGCTTTCGATGCTGTCGTCCAGTCAGAAGGTTGGAAGTCGCTGATTACAATGAGCTCTCGACGAGCATGCGACATGCCGGCCAGTGTTGCCAAGCCGGCGTCCAAAGCCTGCTGCATATCGCTGGCCCCGTAGCCCGCCTGCAGCGCGCGGACGCGGCGGACCACGGCGGCGGAATCGAACACCGGTTGATCAAACAGGGGTGTCGGCGCACCGCCCGTCTGGATGACGCTGATTTCTGAACCACGACTGGTGCCTTCGATGATGGCACAGGCGGCGTCGACCGCGTTTTCGAAATGACTGGAACTCTGGCCCGCGCCGGTGGCTTCCATGGAGTAACTGGTGTCCAACAAAATCACCATCGACACCGGCGCATCGCCAGCCAGCATGCGAGATCCTGTCAGCACGGGCCGAGCCAAACACAAGGCCAGCAGAATCGGAATAGCACACCTCACGGCCAGCAGAATCCACTGTTCGAATTGGAACCGCTTGTGATTGACTTTGACCACCGATTCCAGCAGGTGCATCGCCCCCCATTCCACCTGCCGAAACTTGCTGCGGTTTAAGATATGCAGAATGATGGGGATCAACGCCGCCAATGCACCGAAGATCAAAGCTCCATTCAGAAACGTCATCTCGACCGCCTCCTGAGTCCCAGATACGCCGCCAACGCATCGGAATACGGCTGATCGGTCGACATGGGTACGAGGTTAATCCGATGTCGGTTGCAGCCGCCGGTCAGTTTTTCGCGAAACTCGGCCAGCTTCTGCATGTACGCGCGGCGAATCTGAGCCGGGTCGACCAGATGTTGGCGGTTGGCGGTTTCCAGCGATGAAAATTGTGTCCATTGGCGAAACGGAAAATCCAGTTCGTCCGGATCCCAGATCTGAAAGATTAGCATTTCGTGGTTGGCATGCCGAAAGCGAGCCAACGCTTTCAACAGATGATCCACATCGCCGAACAGGTCGGAGATAATGATGACCAGTCCGCGACGTTGAATCTTCGACACCAGTTCATGAAACACGTCGCCCAGATCGGTTTCGTCGGCCGGTTTGGTTTTGTCCAACTGGTTGATGATCGCCTGCAGATGCTTCGGTCGAGCTCGCGGCGGAATATAGCTGCGAACTTTGGTATCGAAGGTCACCAGCCCCACGCTGTCCTGCTGTTGCAGCAACAGGTACGACAAACACGCGGCCGTTCGAATGGCGTAGTCATGCTTGGTCAGGCCACCACTGCGCGAACCCGTGTAGCCCATCGAACCGCTGGAATCCAGCAAGATTGTGGCACGCAGGTTCGTCTCCTGTTCATATTCACGAATAAACAGACGGTCTGTTTTGCCGTACAGCTTCCAGTCGATGTTGCGAATTTCGTCGCCGGGCACGTACTGCCGATGCTCCTTGAATTCGACACTGCAGCCTTTGTGCGGAGACTTGTGCAGACCTGTACACGCACCTTCCACAACCTGCCGGGCCAGCATCTGCAGGTTGACGAATTTTCCGATATCACGTGCAGACAGCACGTCAGCGACATGAGGCATGTTAATTGGAGATTGCTGATTGGGGATTGAAAAATTCGATGGCGGTGGGTTGGGCTAGAGTAGCTGTTTGGAGGCCGAGGGGACTTCTTTTAGGAGTCGCGTGATTAGTTCATCGACGCTGACGCCTTCGGCTTCCGCATTAAACGTGGGCACAATGCGATGGCGTAGCACGGGGTACGCCAAAGCCACCACATCATCGCGCGTCACATGATGTCGCCCCTGCATGATGGCTCGCGCTTTCGCCGCTAGCACCAACTGCTGGCTGGCTCGCGGCCCCGGTCCCCAGTCGATCATTTCGCGAACCCACGTCGCCGTGCCTTCGTCTTTGGGCCGCGCCGAACGGACCAGATCCAGCACGAACATTTTTACGTGTTCTGGCAAGGGCACCAGTCGCACGGTTTCTTGGCAGGCGATAATTTCGGCTCCCGTCACGACCGACGAAATCTTGGCCGACGCCGTGGATGTGGTGCGGTCGATGATTTCACTTTCCTGATCACGACTCGGATAGTCGACGACCACATTAAACAGAAAGCGGTCGCGTTGAGCTTCCGGCAGGGGATAGGTGCCTTCTTGTTCGATGGGATTCTGAGTCGCCAACACAAAGAACGGTTCTTCCAGTCGATAAGTTTTTCCACCGACCGTGACTTCGTGTTCCTGCATGGCTTCTAGCAAGGCTGCTTGAGTCTTCGGAGGCGTGCGGTTAATTTCATCCGCCAGCAGCATCTGCGTAAAGATCGGGCCTTTTTCGAAGACCAGATCGCGATGGCCGGTGTCGCGATTTTCTTGAATGATGTCCGTGCCGGTAATGTCCGCCGGCATCAGGTCGGGCGTAAACTGAATCCGCTGAAAGTCGAGACTCATGGTATCCGCCAGCGACCGCACCATCAGCGTTTTCGCCAAGCCTGGCACGCCTTCCAGCAGGCAATGTCCGCGCGCCAAGATAGCAATTAGCAGCTGTTCGACAACTTCGTCTTGGCCAACCACAACCTTGCTCACCTGTTCACGAATGCTGCGACAAGTTTCGACTAATCTGTCGGCACGTTCTTGGTGGTCGGGCGATGTTGAGCCACGTTGGTCCGTCATTCCAGATTCCTGATTTATCTGTGGTGGGTAGAAACTGAAGGTGTTTGGAAGGCACTGAGTTGGGATCAGGCGCTCCGGCGAGGAACCGCAGAATAGCAACCGTGCCCCCCAATGTCTTGCGAATATGAACGAATCTGACGGCCCAGTCGCCCAAATAACCGAACGAAGCGGCATAACGCCACAGCCGAGTGATTCGCGGCACTGGACGGCTTGCGTCGTTTCGCCAACGTATTGACTTAATTACGCGGAGGAGCTGAAGCGGCCCATCAATAAAAAAAGCCCGGCAACGTGTGCCGGGCTTTTGGTGTTGGCTTGCGAGTTCAGTGGTGCTACGCAGAAAAACTGCTGCCGCAACCGCATGATTTCACAGCATTCGGATTGCTGAACGTGAAACCACGTTTGTCCAGTCCGGTGTAGAAGTCGACCACGGTGCCGTCCAAAAACAGGTCGCTCTTTTTGTCGACCACAACGCCTACGCCGTGCTGCTGAAGCAGAGTATCGGCCGATTCGTCGTATGAATTGGTGAAGTCGAAGGAATACTGGAAGCCACTACATCCGCCGCCAACGACGCCGACACGAACGTACTTCAGTTCCGGACGATTCTGATCCTGCATCACACGCTGAATTTCACTTGCGGCTGCTTCGGTTAAACTAATTCCCATCGTGTTCACAACTCCTGCTTAAGACAAGCGTTCCACTCGCCCCTTCAACGAGGCGTCTTTTTGGTAAGAAAGTCGCTCAGAAGACCTGAACGAGCTCTGCACACACAGTGTATTCGACGTAAGGTACGAACTGTCAAGCGCGTCCTGCCTTACTACGGCTCAATTTTCACCGAAGTCACCAGTTTTTCAATGCGAAAACTCTATCTTCTCACCAAAGGGACCGCGAAAATGTTTCGAACTGCCGATTTCCCCAGTCTTTCAGTGCTGCTGCCATTAGCGGTCGTGGGCCTCGTCGGGGCATTCAGCTTCGCTGGCTGTGCAGAAGCCCCCCCAACAGTGGGGCCTCCCACCGACACCACGCTACACGTTGTCGCGGAACAGCTGGTGGTAACTGCCGGTGCCGGCGTTGAGCACCAAGAGGCTGACTTTCACGAAGTTCTCCGCATCCCCGGCAAGATCGTCATCGTAGATTTTTGGGCTCACTGGTGTGGCCCCTGCCGCATGCTGGCCCCAGAACTGGAAAAAGTTGCGACGACTCGGCAGGACGACGTCGTTGTTCTGAAGGTCAATATCGACGAGAACCCCGATCTGGCTCGGCACTTTAATATCAACGCGATTCCGGACATCAGGTTTTTCCAAGACGGCCAGCCTGCGGGCGGCGTTCGAGGCTTTTTGACGGCTTCAGAATTAATGGGCGAGCTGCCACAGAAAACGACTTCAGGTGACTGATGCGTGACACCAAAACGAACATTGTTAGGAAGCAGACGCGTGCGGGGACGCATGAGCCGTCAATCGTTTAACCCGTGGTCGCAGACCAAGCCGGAAAACCTAGTCTGCGACTACGGGTGATACATCGAGAATGTCTGACCTTGCGGCAGCCAGCAACTATGCGACGGTGCAATCGAAAACAGCAAAGTAGTGGCACACACTGCCCAAGATCACGAGCACGTGCCAGACACTGTGAAAGTACCGCACCTTGGTGTCATTGACCAGAAAGATAACTCCCAGCAGATAGCAGCAGCCGCCAGCAACCATCCACGACAGGCTATCGCCGTTGTACTGCAGCAGTCTTGGCAAAGCGGTCAGCGGAATCCAACCAAGAACCAGATAGAACCAAACCGGCACCATCTCTTCACGGGTGACTCGAAGTTTCAGATACGTTCCGATGCCGGCCATCAGCCACATCAGTATCAGCGGGATATTCCACCAGCCATCACGACACACGGCTAAGCTAACAGGTGTGTACGTGGCCGCCATCATTCCGAAAATCGCAATCTGATCGAACGTTCGATATCTGGTGCGACGCGGTTCACAGACATAGGAATGCGACAGTGTTGATGCAGTGTACAAACCGATCAGACCGATGGCGTAGATCCAGCAACCCGCCTGCAAATAGATGTCAGCACCAGTGTGCGACAACAGCCTGACCGCACCGACAATGCTGAGAGCCAACCCGGCACCGTGTGTCAGTTGATTCAGTGTCTCTTCAGGGAATTCTTCCGCGACGACCGCAGTCTGCGTTGCCGAATTCTGTGTTGATTTGACCATTTCCATTGGTGTCAGCCGCGTCCTTTCGGGGGTCGAAATGTGCCCGCCTGCTGTTAGACATCGGGCGATGGAGGCTACCGTCATCGCAAATGGACGGGAATAGCGCATCCTATTGCGCGGTGTTTTCTCGACAGCCCGAATAGTTGGCGAAACCCGTTCGGTTGGCACTCTGGGAGCGGCAATCATTGCCGGTTGGTGAAGGCAAAGTTGCCAAACGTGCCCGCACAAGAAGGCTTGATGTCCCACACTCAATTCGAACACGTCGCCGAATGGGACGTTGGGGAAAGACTTCACGAAAAGATTGGGGAATACTTACCAATCACCCAAACGCTATTCACCAACCAGCGCCCACCACCGAATGATTTCGCTCGCCTCCTTGGCCATCAGCACAACCATTTTTCAACCCGACAATTT
Source organism: Fuerstiella sp. (assembly GCA_041688835.1). Taxonomy (GTDB): domain Bacteria; phylum Planctomycetota; class Planctomycetia; order Planctomycetales; family Planctomycetaceae; genus Fuerstiella. The sequence goes on along the minus strand of JBDNHJ010000286.1, from coordinate 4,873 downwards.
TTAACATTCGCTCCTCCGAATATTTGACCGCACCAAGATGATCGATTGGATGACAAGAGGTTAGAAAATGGGAGGATAGAAAATTGCTGACTCTCCCGTTTTGTCTGTGCTGTGTGTTGGCTGCCGAATCATCGAAAATTTGAGGTGATTCTTCCATGGTCATTGGACACGGTTGAGAATCACGGCGCGACATGATTCGAGCGGCGGTTAAGATTTGACCAGTTGCAGCCTGAATCGCCAGCGAAGCCCACATCGTGTTCGGCTTCGCTGGCGCTTCAGGCTTCAGCCTTCCGGCCAAATGACATATTCTCACTGGCCGCACGCCTTCGTGCGAAGCCGAAATTAGAAAAACCTGACACAACCGTTTTCTATGTGTTGGTCACCGGTTGCGAAACTTCCGACTTTCCAAACTGCCGCTGTCCTGCTAATGATTTCGCGTAAATTCACGCGGTGCGACTCCACAGATCCTGGTACGATGTTGCTGGTGGTGGCTTGCAACGCCAGCCAAACTCTCATCACAGTCACGTCACATCAACGGTCGCCATGGAAACCATACTTCAACAAGTCGCCAGCCGTACTGGCCTGTCGCACGTGGACGTTTCTTTCGGAACATCGACATCTCAGCAATCCGCGTCCTTGGCCAAACGCCACAGCGACGCCGTTCAGGATCGATACCTCGTTGCGTCGTTGACGAAGCCAGTCGTCGCGATGGCGTTACTGAAACTCGCGGGCGAAGCCGAGGTGGCTTTGACTGAGCGATTGGGAGATCTACTGCCCAGTTTTCATAAGTCTCGATTCCGCAGAATCACGCTGCGGAATCTTCTGACTCACACCAGTGGCTTTGCGGATATGTTGCCGAACAACGCAGAACTCAGAGCCAATCATGCCAGCCTGAACGACTTTCTGAAACACGCCTCAAACACTGAGCTCGAATTTCCAACAGCCACCGACTGTCGATATTCCAGCATCGGCTTCTTGCTAATCGGGGCCATCATCGAGAAGCTCACGAATGAGCCGTTAGGCGTCTTTTTGCGGAAGCAGTTTTTCGAACCGTTGCGGATGACAAACACGTGGCTCGGGCTATCCGACAGCCAAGCCGAAACCATTCTTCCCACGGTCCTGCCGAACGCGCTTCCGAATTGGCAAGAATCCGCCTCAAACTGGGGCTGGAACAGTCGTTACTGGCGAATGCTGGGAGCGCCATGGGGTGGTTTGATTTCTACGTCGAAAGATCTGGGCAACTTCTGTCGGATGCTGCTGCAGGAAGGCACCACACCCCACGGCCAACAATTGCTGCCTCGCGCCGTCGTCACAGCGGCGCTGCAGGACCAAACAGCAGACGTCGCCGCTCAACCGGATTACGCAGGCCATCACCGCCCGTGGGGATTTGGGTGGCGCAGACAATGGCCGGCTCACATGGCGTCGTTTGGAGACTTCCTGTCACACCACAGCGTGGGCCATTGGGGAGCCACTGGAACCCTGATGTGGATCGATCCGTCAGAAGATTCGTTCGCCGTGATCCTGTCCACCACGCCCTACGAACAAAGCCAAGCCGCGATTCAGTGCCTCTCAAACGCGATCACAATGCGCCGCGATTGAAGTTGAAATGCCCTTCGGTTGCTCTGACCTTGGTGCCCCCTTGATCGAACCGTTTCTATTTATCTGGTGTTTCGCTTTTCAAATATTCCGTCGCTGTCTGTCGCCCTGCATCATCCATGGGGCCAATGATCACTTCATGAGAATCGCCGGGCTGAATTTCGAACGAATTGTGTGAGATCGATGTGCTTCCGCCACGAGGCGAATGTACTGCGCGAGTGACCGACACGTTGCCCGGCGGAATCCACGCATTGCGAAAACTTCGATCGGCGTGCAAGGGGGTGCTCCAAACATGGAGCTGAATTCGAGCCCGTTCTTCGATCTGCAGCCGCGTCGTAAAGTGAGCCGCTTCGTCGAATTCGTCGTCGGTAAACTTGCCCGACACCTGAGCCCAAGGTTTGAGCTCAATGACGGGGTTCTGGGGCCACTGTTCGCTGCTTACAGCGGCGAATCCCAGTTCGTGAAACAAGCTGAAAGGCTTCCGACTCCGGAAAGCAATCGAATTTGCCATTCAGTTCACTCAAGGTGCGTGTGGGTTCGTCCGCTGGATCTCGCAGCCGACCGTGCTCAAGGTAGACCTCTTTTGTCCAAGACTCGCCCAGCGTGCAAACGATAATCTCAGCGTTGGCGACCCGTTTGCCGTTGAATTCGACCGTCCCCACTTTGTGCGCTGATCGGTCTCGCAGTGGTGGGCCGTCGAGTTCTAGCGCATCGTAGTCATTGGCGACGTTTCCACCCACGAAGCCTGTGGAGTAGCTTCTTCGCCCCGTTGCCTCCCGACACCAATCACCAAACACTTCTTGACGCTCTTCGGATTCGCCGAACAGCGACCATGTGAATCGAATCCCAGGCGCGATGAGTCCTGCTTCATTCAATGCGGCCAGTCGATCGGGAATGCTGTTCCAGTCGTAGATCTTCCCGTCGTGAATGACCACGTTTCTGGCAACCACAAACGTCGCGGGGCGGTGCCAGCGGCGGACCGCAACTAAGTCGCCCACTTCGGGCGTGCCGTGCCGCTTGCTGTACCGGGACGGTCCAATGTTGCACGTCGCACGATCGTTGCCAACTTCCACAACTTTGCCTGTTGCCGTGTAGTCCTTCGGAAAAGCAGCATTGGGCTGCAGGTTTAAATATGGACCAATGAACACCGAGTCTTGCAGTCCGACACGCACACCGTCCTCAGTCCCAACCGAAACGACTACCGCGAAGCGGTCACCATGCCGCTCGACACTCAACACCTTCCCGGAAGCACATGCGTCATGCCGCACGGGAAGCTTCGCGTTATTCTCAGATTCTTGAGCACACACGGGCACGGACAGTGACCCGCATAGGAGACTCAATGTGAGCCATCGAGAATCAATCGTCATCATTGGGTTTTCCCCAGAAAGCGACTTATGGGCACAGTCAAGCAGCCTCCGATCATAATTCATGTCCGCGCCGATGTCATGAATAACTGTCGTATCTGCGACATCTTGCCGCAGAATCTGAACGGCGGCAGGATACCGCCCAACGCCGTTAAGGATTTTGTTTTGTATCCCGAATGCGTAAGCGAGGGATATGCACCCCGGAAAGATTGGCTATGCTGAGTCGCCGACGGTGATCTGCAGTTCACTGTCACGATTTTCAGCACTCTTAAAAGCACTGACCCGACATGAAGAAACAGGTTTCCCACAGCATCAATTGTCTCTTCTTCGTCGCCGTCGCTGTCTTGGCAATGGCCTTCTTGGCGGCAGATGCTGATGCGGCCGCTCGACCGACCGGCACCAAACCCAATGTGATTCTGATTATGGCGGACGACGTCAGCTGGGAAGCGTTCGGCTGTTACGGAGCGGAAGACTACAAGACGCCGAACATCGACGCCTTGGCCGCCGCTGGAGTTCGGTTTACTCACGCCTACTCAACGCCCATCTGCACCACCACACGCGTGAAGTTAATGACCGGCCAATACAACTTCCGCAACTACACGCATTTTGGTTCCCTAAACCCCAACCAAAAGACGTTCGGCCAGATGCTGCAGGCTGCCGGTTACAAAACCGCAGTCGCCGGAAAGTGGCAACTGAACGGGCTGTACAATTCGTTGCCGGGCAGCGACGATCGCTTTCGCCCGCAACAAGCTGGTTTCGACGAATGGTTGCTGTGGCAGGTTACCAAAGGCAAGTCCATCAAGGACGGTGGCGGGGAAAGGTTTTGGAGTCCGCCGCTGGAACACAGCGGTCAACTGCAGACGATCGCAGAAAACGAAAACAAGTACGGTCCAGATCTGATGTGCGACTTTGTTTGTGACTTCATGAAACGCAGTGGCGACGAACCGTTCTTTGTGTACTACCCGATGTTGCTCGTACATGATCCGTTTGTGCCGACGCCGGAGACCATCGGGGACGCTCCGCGAAATCATGGCAGTAACAAAGCTCCCCTAGACAAACAGGCACGCAAGGAAAACTTTGTGGCCATGGTCAACTACGCAGACAGCATCGTCGGACGAATTGTGGCTCAAGTGAAAGCTCTGGGACAACTGGAAAACACAATCATCATGTTCACGGCAGACAACGGAACCAACCGCAGTATCACATCACGCTGGAACGGACAGGAAATCAAAGGCGGCAAAGGCGGCATGACAGACATGGGGACTCACGTTCCGTTTGTGGCGTCTTGGCATGGCACGTCTCCAGCAGGCACAGTGCAACACGATCTGATCGACTTCACAGACTTCTACCCGACGCTCTTGGAAGCCGCGGGAGCCACCTCTAGCGCCGACGATCCCATCGATGGACGCAGTTTTCTGCCGCAACTTCGCGGTGAACCCGGCCATCCGCGAAACTGGATACTGTGCCACTATCAGCCCTATTGGGGACAGTCACCGGGCCAGTTTGCTCGCACACAGCACTATAAACTGTACCGCGATGGCCAGTACTTTCATGTGCCCACAGACCTAGTCGAAGCGAACCACCTCGCAACCGGAACCGCTGGGCCAGAAGGCGAAGTGGCTCGAAACCTGTTATCCACCTTTCTGAAGCAATGTCCTCCCGCACCATCCGGCAACGGCGACAAGAATAGCACAGAACGCCCGTTGCACGCGGACTGGAAGAACCTGCTGGACCCCAACGACTAGAACAATTTTAAGCACTACGAAGGAACCACGATCGTAACATTGCTGACTCTACCGGAATCTATGTATTGTGAGAAATGCGGGTTTGCGTGAGCATTGAAATCGCTCATCCTTCGTTTACCAAGACGGAGGGATGAGCATGGAAGCTACGCAAACCCGGTTGTGTGATCG
>JBDNHJ010000285.1:0-4627 GCA_041688835.1 Fuerstiella sp. | reverse complement strand
TCAGATACTTAGACTCTGTCGGGAAACTCCAGCCTTTGTTTTCTTTGGTGAGACGAGGTTGCAGCAAGCTTTCAAGGTCACCGATTCGCAACACCTTCGCAGAATCGGTCGCCGCGGCACTTTAAAAGGACGTGCTCAGAACCTGCAATTTTGATGCTAGAATTTCCGCACAGACTGTTAGTCCGAAAACCAGACGGAAAGACTCTAGCGGAGAGGCTTCGCGCGGTTACTCGCGTTTACGAGATTCACTCCTTTCGTGACCCAGCGAATACTTTCGCCTCCCGTGGGTGATAAACACAAAAAGTAAAATTAGGGCAAAAATAGAATTGAAAACAACCACCCATAGCAGCCCAGATTTTTCTGTCGGTCGCTCCCCAGAAACATCCGGGGCGTCCGAAAGTTTACTGAGCGTGGCGACGACCGTGTCTAAGTGTCGAACCAGTTCGGTATCAGAAAGTGGAGTGTAGAGGACGTCCCGCTCAACTTCCGGTCGGTGGTCAAGAATCCGCGTCCCGCCTGGCATGCCTAGAGCCGCCAGTCGGAAGTAGTCATCGCTCACGAAAGCGTTGACCTCAAAGTTCTCAAAATCGAGTTCCGAACGAACCCCAATATCATCGTCTTCCCAGTTGTTCGGTATGAAAGTGTTAGCCAACGCTGCCACATGCCATGCACCAGCCCCGTAAACCCAACGCGCAGTACGTTGCTGAGTGGAGACCCGGTTCCCATCCAGCAAAACATCAAAATTCGTTGGGTTAAAGCCACTGTGTTTCGAAAAGACGCTTGTGACCTTATATCCAGGCCTTACACTCTCAAGAAGAATGTTTCCCTGTGCGTTGACCGACAATCCCGATGCGTACTCAGGATGTTTTTGTAACATGCTCGCTACAGATAGAACGCACTGATCGGGATGCCCCAAGTCCCATGGGAATCCTGCCATCCCTGGCGGATTTCGAGCAGTTTCGCCAGCTTGAATACTGAACACCTCACCCTGACAGTTTGTCTTAGTGATATTCTCCGAGAACCGACTGGTGATAATCGCTGACGAGTCGAATACAATCACTCGTTCTTTCAGTCCCTCACGACTCAGGGAATAGTTAAACCGAATATTATACTTCGGCTTTTTTACTCGTACTGAGACTGCTGCAACTTCGGTGAGTCGCCAGTCCTCGTCGTTCTGGGACCTCTCGAACAGACGGAACTCACCGTCAGCAACGAAAGAGCTCAGCGATGCATTTGCCGCGTTCGAGGCTTCGATTATAACTTCAGCGAGATCCGAATCACCTGCACTCAAAACAGCATCAGGAAATGAGAAAACGCTAAGGCCAACGGTAAGCAAAACCACTGTAACCCGCATGATTCAACCTTTCAAAGACGATAGCCACGCGGCCAACTTGACGTGTTATCAAGCCGTACATTCAACAACCGTCATAGGGAATCACGGCGTTGCTGCGAAAGCGACCGTGTCGTAAGTGAACTGTCGGCGCGCTTTGGCGACAGGTGGTAATGGGTCGCAATTTCCTGATAATTCATATTGGCAGGCATCAGTATCCGTAAGAGAAAGCCATGTCGGCACTCTTTCTTCGAGAGCGGTCAGGTTGCTGCACACATTGTTGAACTCTTCGTCCACAGAACACCGGCACTTACGCTCCTTGATACAGACAACGCAAACGAAATCCAATTCCTGACTACACGTTTCATTACCTAGAGATGAGTTGCAGCTCTCGGGGTGTTGTGGGTAACCGAGCTTTACGCAATTCGTTCCCGGCGTCCTGCCCTGAGGACAAGCATTTCCGCCACATGCGTTAGGATCTCCATTCTCCGAATCATCACCCGTGCATGTCGATGCGTAGCACCAAAGGGACGGAGCCCCACCAGTCAAAGCCTCCGCCTCCGCCCTACTCAACGGGCGCATCTGTGACGATCCCTGCTGCGGCATGCCATTGACGACAACCCCAACAAGTAATCCAAAAACACACACCGAAATTACTGACGGCATTCGGGGAAATCGATCCATTTTCAAGTCCTCGCTAGGGTGAAGTTACTATACTCAATCCAGTAAATATCCGCCAAGCCTGCAGCAGGCCGTATACTCCGCCTCAATGCCCGTGAGCGTGACTAGGACATCTGCCGACAGTGATGATGTTGAAAACGAATCGGCAAACATAAACTCCAACTCAATTTGCCCGTCCGGACCTCGGGTCGTCTTACAGTGCTTTAAATATTCGGGACACGAACATACGCTTACGTCCAGCATGCCAACCATTTCGCCAGACAAGGAAATCTTGACAGGCGGTCGACGCAACAGATCTGCCTTTCGAATCACGCCGAAGTGAAAGGCAGCTGGAACTACTGAAATTCCACCGAGTGGCTGAACATTGACGGGGATTCGCAGAACTCTCTGCGACGGATGAGTTGTCAAAATCCTCACTTCGCCGCAGGCTGGTGAAACAAAATCCCCGTCCGCGGAAACCGACACATTGCACGAAGCGCCAGCAGCGATTGAGAGCGAGTCAGGAATTACCGAGAGGGATCCCCTCGCCCCACTCAGCACCGAAATACTGACGGTTGCGTCAATTGACTCAGCCGAATCGTTTGCGATTCGAATCAACGAAGAGTCGATCAGCCCTGTGGACAGCTCAGGATGAAGTAACAACTCACTCGGTAAAAATGAGACTTCCAATTTAACGGTCGCGATGAGCTTCACGACCAAATCCTTGCCGGAAGCTAAACGGACGATAACGTTCTTCTCCGCCGACCCAGGCGCGAATCCGGCGGTATAGACGCCATGCACTATCGCGGCACTCCCCGGCGGGACTTCCTCCGGAACAACTTCTACTGCCGCACAACTGCACCCCGCCTTCACTCCAGCGACAACCCAAGTTTCTTTGGTCCGATTGTCTAAAGCGACCTCGAATCGCGTCCTGCTTCCCGTGGCAACTTGCCCCAAGTCGACAACCGGCGCCGTAACACCTCGCCCTGTCCCTCCTGTGTCGTAGTACGCCCAGAATAAGCCAGTTAGGACACAGAACACAATGAAACAGCTTTTCATATCTCAACCTCTGGTGTGGTCACCAAGATGGCAATGCCATTCCATTGGTACCGCTCCCGAAGAAACGTTTCGTTTACCGAAAAGAGAGCCGTAGCTGGATCGAATAACCTCACATGGCGACCGGAAAAACCCACCGCGCTCACAAAGTGATCGCCACGACAGTGAAGAATGGCGTAATGCCCCTTGGCTCTAACAAAGGCATAAAGATCATCCCAAGACAACTCGACGGCCTGAGTGCCGAAGCCCGATTCAACCATCGCCATCCGAACTGATTCGAGCGAGCCACTTTCGGGAGGCAGCCGCACCCTTAGCTTGCCAGTTTCAAAAGCCAATCCGGAATCGCGGCAAATTACGTATGCACACCGGAACCTACAGTCGTCTGATCGAGAGCCGGGAATCACAACCGGAAGCAACTTCTCCCCAACAGCTTCAACAGATGGGAACCCGAACAACCAATAGCAATTTGTTACGCCCAAACCGACACAGCAGAGTGCGACGATGCTAGCATGCTAGCAAATTTCCACATTGAACCACCACCTGCCTCATGCGTCCTGAAATTTCCCACAGAGAGCCGGATCGAATGCGTCAAGACCTTACACACAACGTAAAACGTTCAAGACTCGTGATGAAAGCGGACAAACCGAAAAATCCGCTACTATTAGATACAGCTAACCGTAAGACATAGGGTAGAGGCCGCCACAAGTCAAGTAGTAAATATTACGGACATAGCGTTTCCTCCCCATTGAAGAAATTACTAGTGGTGTGCGGACGCTCTCATCAGGGACGGGTGGCGTGTGGCGTGCACCAGTTCCCGGTACCACGGTTATGAGAGTCAGTTTGTGCTACGGGTAACCACATGAATTCGACTGGAGTCTGGTCGGCAAGCGAACTGTACCGCTGCCGCTGATTATAGCAGTCTCGCTAGGTCGAGATCATCGAAAGAATCTTGATGGAGCGATCGTTCTCGGTGCGATCGAAAATGAAATCGATCGACCAAACGTGATTCGGACGTTCCGCTCGGCGGGGCTTCCTTTTTACTTGTTGAATAGGTGCCGCAGAAAATTCCGGCACAACGATGGGCTTACCAAAGGTACGCATCATGTTGCAGCCCTCCGGTCGTTTTAGGCTAAATAGAGGTGTTATCGCCCGATCTGTGGCGATAACGCGTTATTGTGGTGCCCGGTCCGGGCAAGTCTGGGGTTGGTACCGCTCAAATTGCAGCGGGTGTCACCGACTATAATAGTCTGCCCTCCCGAAATGAATCACCTTGGGGATTCAGTTGGGGGGTTTATCTACTGCCTTTTATCGAACAGTCGGCGGTATATGAACAAGTCTCATTCGACTTGCCGGTGTTGGCGCTACCAGCGTGGACGGACGCCAACGTAAACGAAGATCTGTTCACCATTTTGGGAAATTCGACCCTGACAGCAAGCCAAGCGTTTTGGATGGGGACGGGGCACTATTCCGCGTTAAGCAGTGCATACTACCGCCCCAATAAATGCGACAAACAAACGCCACAAGCCGATCTCGACGGCTGCGTTGGTAACTTCAGCAGCTGGCATCCTGGCGGACTGAATG
>JBDNHJ010000284.1:0-24210 GCA_041688835.1 Fuerstiella sp. | reverse complement strand
TTGGATCCGCTCTTGTCAGACTTGTTGCTTCCCGACTTGTTGGATCCGCTCTTGTCAGACTTGTTGCTTCCCGACTTATTGGATCCGTTCTTACCAGACTTGTTGCTTCCCGATTTTTCAGATCCGCTCTTGCCGGACTTGTTGCTGCCGGAGTTGTCAGATGGCTCATCGTCGTCATCTGGATCGTCGCCAGGATGGGTTGGGTTGTCACCAGGATCCGTTGGGTTGTCACTAGGACCCGTTGAATCATCTCCTTCGACGGTAATGCAAACTTCAGCGGTGTCAGTTCCACCATGGCCATCCGAGGCTTCATAAGTGAACGTGATCTTGCCGGTGAATCCCTGTTCCGGGATGTAGTCGAAGCTTCCGTCTTCGTTCAGTAGAAGAGAACCGCTGTCAGGGCCTTCTATGAGTGTGACTTGAAGATCGTCTCCATCTGGATCGGAATCGTTGTCGAGTACATTGCCCCAGATTGTTTCGTCTTTGGGTGTTGTGTAATAGTCTTTGTGGGCTTCGGGAGCCGAATTGTCGCCACCAGTTGGGTCGCCCCCGTCAACGCTGAGGTCTGCAGTGTCAATTGCGTCATTTCCGATGACGATGCGCTCCACGTCTGTCAGGACATTAGTGTCACCGCCTGCGCCTTTCACGGTGACAACGCCACCAGCGTCTTTAGAAATGTTGTAGTCCGCCAAAGTGCCACTGTAGACATAGAACGTGTCAAAGCCAGATCCACCATCAACGACGTCGTTTCCGGCTGTGTGAAAGATTTCGTCGTTGCCAGCACCTGAGTTGATGACATCATCGCCGTCTGTTCCTGCAAGATAGTCCACTGCGTCAGTCCCTTCGATTTCGATTCCTGACGCAGACATCAGGATCATTCGTTCGAGAGATTCGATTTTGAGATTCGATTTTGAGATTCTTGTTCTTGTTCATAACGGCGATGCTTTTTTTCTAGAAATTCAATTTTTACTGTTCAGTGATGCGTAGGTTCAAACGACTGAAAACCTTCGCGTAGACCTCTACTCAGCGCTGGGGATGTCAACGGGACTGTGTTTTGAAAGTCTTTGTGCAACTTCCGCGAGTGACGATCGTGACATGTGTGCGTTGCATACGCACAACGATTCATGTTTCAGAGTGGCAACAAACCGTTACGCCGTTTGCAGTCGAAAGCCGCAGGGTTGCTGCTACGTGCTGGCGCAGAAGTTGACGCCGCTTTTCATTCGTTAGATATCAATGGCAATCGACTGAAATGCTGAATAGCATTGATGTGCAGAAATTCGATTGCATCGGAAGTTCACACTTTGCCGATCGCAGCGGTCTTGTCGTTCGTGGTCTGATCGGTGACGCGATGCGTGAATCCGAGATTGAGGTTCACGCAGCAGACCACCAGCACAGAAAGAAGTTGAAGTGAACACATCACAGGAACTTGACCGGGCGATTCTCGAATGTCTGCAGGAACGAGCACTCACTGATCTATCCACTGGGAACAGTCTGTGCGTGGATGGGCAACACTGAAGACGTTGCGGTAGCCCACGACATTCAGGAAATGGAAGAGCTCCGAAGGAATGCCGCAGAAACACCGACGACAGATGACGGGAGTAAGTGCGAGAACCGCCGTGCTTTTACAAAATCGCCAAAGAGTGGCGACAAAAAACGGCTCAGTTGCGGCTAGGAACGGGGGGATGGCGACAAAACAGAGATTGTGGCGGAGACGACAAGTCGTACTGGAAACCAGTTGTTTGCCATCTCAAACGCAAAAGCAGGTGACACAGAGCCACTGTGTCACCTGCCCAAGCGGAAGTGGATGGGAATCGAACCCACCAAGCACGGGTTAACGCACCTCAACGGTTTTGAAGACCGCGACGATCACCAGATCGCAATCACTTCCGAGTAGGTAAAAGGCAGGGTTTACTGCTTTTTACCAAAATGCCTTTGTGCGGGTACTACCGGTAGTCGATTTTTCTGGCAAAGAAAACGAACCCAACGCAAAGGCAGAGGCATGGATATTACCGCGAAAAAACAGAAAGCAAAGGCGAAGACCCCCAAGAAGCCATATCCCGACTTTCCGCTGTCCCCACATGCGTCTGGTGCATGGCAGAAAAAAAATCAAGGGACGACTCCATTATGTCGGTCGTTGGGGCAGCCGAAAAAACGGTGTCTTGCCGCAACTGCCCGGAGACGACTGGTGGAAGCCAGCCCTTGAACAATGGGAACTGCAACGCGACGCCAGACACGCTGGAAGGGAGCCCCGAACCGCCACGGGCAAGCTGACTGTGATGGATCTTGCGAACCAGTTTATGGACGCCAAGCGAAAGTAGAAGGAAGCAGGGGAGCTAAGTGTTCGAATGTACAAGGATTATTTCGATACGTGCGAGTACATATTGAAGCATCTTGGCAAACACGGAGCCGTGAGCGATTTGACTTCGAGAGACTTTGAGAACCTGCGAGCAACGATGGCTGCACAGTGGGGGTCAACTCGCTTGGGCAACGTGGTGACCCGCACGAAATCTGTTTTTAAGTACGCCTACGAATCGGAGTTGATTGATCGCCCTGTGAACCTGACGCAGTTTAAGAAGCCGTCCAAGAAAACGGAGCGGCTACATCGATCCAACCAATCGAAGGAGCACAGAGCGTTTGAGCCAGCGGAAATCCACTTGCTGCTTAGGAGCGTCGGAACAATAATTGGCGGTATCAATTTGTTTTTGTGGTAGACTTGCAGTTCGTTTCGCAGATTTTTTCGTCAAGTGAGGCCAAGGATGGCGTTTATCTTTCGTAAGCAGCTGGATGACGTGACCGCTCGGCGGGTGGTGGATTTCTACAAGACACTGTCGGAAAAGGACGGTCGCCGGTTCGCTGCTGTGGAGGCGCAGCAATTGGGGCTTGGAGGTGTTCCGTATTTGCAAACGACTGATTGCCCTGACGGATGCCATATATGATTGGTTTTGGCAATCGTGGTCTGCATCGCAGGCTCATCCCAATGACCACGACATCAAAATTGACAGCGGCTGGCATACATCCTTCAAGCCCTCATTCGCAAATGATTCTTAGGTGTCAAACATGAACTCGCAAACAAAAATCAAGCCGCAAGGAAGACGCTCCTTGTTTTGGCTGCAACTGACACCCTACGCTTGTTTTTACAGCTCCTTCTAACTCAAATTACAAAAAACGCGTACTAGGGGACATTGTAAGTTTCCACAATGTAGAATGTCCCAATAGGAATTGCCATCGGGACACAGCATTATTGGAGCGTATCGGATTCGGCTGCCAGGAGCCAAACTGGGGACACAACATGATTAAACGACGGTGGTGAGAACGGGCCTGTCAAAACAAAATGCTGTGTCCCCGTGATCCCCCAGATACGGTAGTCGGGCCAATACGAGCTCTCGCGGCCACATCGCCGTTAGCTATTTCCAGATAGATCGCCGGTATGGAGTCTACGCAATGATTAACAGAACCAGATCGAATGCCCCCGGGTTGCTGGGCTCAAATTGCCGAGTCAGCGTCATTTTAGCTGCAACGTTGGCTTGAGTGCCGATTGGGGCATTCGCAGATACCCAGGTTTTGCGGTCGCTTTTGAAGAAGAGTTCGGGCGCAGTCCTGAAGTCAAAGCAATGCCAGTTTGCGGCGGTGGCGTCTGTATTTTGGCCCAATGCTGTCGGGAAGTACCGAAGTATCGAATGGAGGGCACAACGGGGCGTTGACCGAAGCCAGGTTCTAACGCTGAGCCACAGTCAACCAGTGTTTTTGATGGGCATTCCCACGTCGTATTCCCTGAACTCGGAGGGCGAGGGACAGTAGGGATGTGAAGGCAAAGGGCGTTGGACGTTTCGCATTAACGAGGACCACCGTGGCGAGTTTACCGGTTCCAAGGGCGTCAAGCCTGGTGAACCCGCAGTCATGGTTCACCTCGAATGCTTTATCGGTGACATGGTTGAAGACAATGAATCATCCGTCCAATGGGACCCCGTTTGCAATACATGGCCAGGCGACTCGGAAGGCCACCGATTGACGTTCAGAATGCGGGCGTATACGCCGTGTGATAGAAGCTCACTGGCGTTCCGATGGGAGAAATTGGTTTTGTTCAGCACGCCAGTCAGGATCAAGCACCGTACCTCACTCAGGTAATCCGACTTCTTTCCATTAGCGGGGAACCCACGATTGCCAATTTCGTCAACGCTGCTCTACTCGGAAAAAGCCTTGATGCGGTGGAGGTGCAGCAATTTTCACCAAGCGAGCCGTTGGTCATTGGGACGACTCATTCTCCTGCGGCTTTTGCGATGTGGGCAGAATTGCTGAAGGTCACAAAAGGCCCACCACCGTTACACTACGGAAACGACCTGAGCAACTATTTCCGATTTGCGAAAGTGGATGGATACGTCGCGACTCAGCCGGAATTGAAGCGTTTGCTGCCTTCGCTGACCGCGATGCTGAAGGACACTCGACAGAAAATGTGTGCCGCCCAGCTACTGGAGTTCGGTGTGCCGATTGATGATCCTGCAGCAAACTGGCATTTGCTGCATGGGTTTCTGAGCCCGGGGGTGATTCATCCGTTGTTTGAAATTCTTCCGCTTTCATTTCGGGACATTGGGTAGACCGACAACGAAGGACGGGAATTGATTGCCGACTACCTGGCGGAACTGGACAAGGCCGCCGCAGCAGCTCCGCTCACGAACGGTGAGGCGCGCCGAAGCGAGTGCGCCTTCTCAATTGCCGGTACAACGAATAGGCACGTCAGCGTGAATTCGAGTCCCACACATTTTCCCGATATAACGCTGCCGGCAAGTGCACCAATGACCGTTCCAATTACCCAGTAGCAATGGTTTCGTCCCGTAATCCAAATGCAACTTTCAGCGTCACGTGCAGCGTCTACCTTTGTGAGCAGTCCGTACGTTTCATCTGTAAGCCCGTGGGTCAAGTAGAGCTTTGACAGCCTACAGCGGTCGTACCTGTCGCGAAGTGACAGGCCGTAAAAGATGTGGCGTATGTTGAGCAGAACGGTGATGGCGGCAAACTGCGCTAGTCCTGCATTTTTGGAGAACAACCCCACTCAGATAAACTGTAACGAACCCGCGAAGATGAATACGTTCATCGTCGCGGCTACCATCCAATTCAGTCCTGTTTCTTGGACAAACAAGAATCCCAATGCGGCGCTGAGGGGCAGATACCCAAACAATAGAGTGCAACTCCGTTTGAATGCTTCAAGCAGCTTATTCACTTGAAACGCATGATGAGCGTTGTCGTTGGTGGCAGACATTCGGGGCTCCTGCGGGGTTGGTCAACTCCAATCACATCTGAGATGTCCCAAACTCTGCGAAAGCATTATTCAAGAAGAGAGATATCCGGTTAGCTCAGGTTAGTCGTGTTTTGGTTGAGCAATGTTTTTCGACGTGACGGGCCCAACCATGACAATTTGCAGAACGAGAGGGTAAAACCGTTTGCCGCGTTGTTTTGGCGTTCGGCGATTGAATCGAAACGTAAATTCGTCGAGGTTAGTCGTCCAGATAGTTTCCGCCGACAGCACCTTGATGAGTCCCCAGCAGCCAACGTTTCAAAAGGGAGGCGACACGATGAACGCGAGGAAGAAGTTCCGAAGCCATTTCTTCTCGTCGACTGATGACAGTCACTTCATGAGCGTATCCGGTCTTCGTGAGCCGACTGTAACCTCGCCATCCGTCCGTGTGAATCACGGCCTCCGGCTCGGTCACTTCGCGAACAAATGACAGCAGACTTTTGCCACTCACGTCGTCCACCCTCTGCATGCGAATCCGTCCCATGCCGTTGCCATCCTCTTCAGCAGCGATCACCACAACAGGCTTGTTTTTCGCCCCTCTGCCGCGTTTTCCGTCGGCAACACCACCCACATAAGTTTCATCAACTTCAATCCGCCCGGACAACAGATCCCGGCCCGGCCGAACCATCGCTCGACGAAGTTTATGAAGCCAGATCCAGACCGTTTCATAACGCGTAAACCCCAACTGCCGCTGAAGCCCGGACGCACTGATGCCGTTCTTTTCGCTCACAATCAACCACATGGCGAGGAACCAAAGCCGCAATGGCTATCGCGTCTTGTCGAGAATCGTGCCGGCCGTGACTGATGTTTGGTGATGGCACGCCGCACACTCCCGGGCGACCGGTCTTCCAGCCTGCATCGTGACGACACCGTGGACAACAAAAACCCGTCGGCCAGCGAATACCTTCCAGATAAACACGGCAATCCGCGTCCGTTCGAAACCAGTCCTCAAATTCTAACAGATTCGACGGGCGATCCGACATTCTTCCTGCTTTTTACGGGGCCAAGCGGCCAAGAGAATACCAGAATCAGAAACCTGAGCAAACCGGATATCTCTCAAAACAACTACCAAAATCCATGAGCGCGCCAGGCTGGGCGAATGTTCGGCGAAGTGCTTGTTGAAAAATCATTTAAAAATGGGTGCGATCACGAATGGTGGGGGGCCTTCGGATTGAGAGCCGCCGATTGGGATTTGCCCAAATCAACAGCCATCCGTGATCGCAGCCCGCGGCGGCGGACAACTCAGCAGTGACATTGCGTCTGTGGCGATTTCCAGACACCATTCGTGTTGCGAATCTGCGGATTCATTTTCGCGCCTTTACACTGTCAGAGTTTTCTGACCTCGGTGGAGAATGATCGATGACGCTGTTGTATATGGACGACAAATTTTTGCTGCACGACACCGGGCGTCATCCAGAATGCGCGGCGAGGTTGGAACATGTTCACGCGAAACTGAAGGCTTCTGGCCTGCTGGATCGAGTCATACAGGCAGACATTCAGCGTGCGAACGATATTGATGTGTTGCGAGTTCATTCAGCGAAGCACATCGAATCCATTCGAATAATGGCGGAGGCGGGTGGTGGACGGATTGAATCCGACACCGTGGTTAGCCCGGATTCGGCCGATGTCGCGTGGTTGGCAGCTGGCGCAGGAATCGATGCCGTCTCGCGAATCGTCGCAGGCGAACACAAACAAGCGCTGTGTTTGGTGCGACCGCCGGGACATCACGCAGTCCCCGAAGCACCGATGGGATTCTGTATACTCAGCAACATTGCGATCGCAGCACGGACGGCCATTCAGAAATTCGGACTGAATCGGGTGCTAATCGTCGACTGGGACGTACATCACGGCAATGGCACTCAGGATGTGTTTTACGAAGACGAACAGGTCACTTTCTTTTCGGCTCACAGACATCCGTTCTATCCAGGCACCGGGCGTCAGGCAGAATCCGGTCGGGGCAAAGGGCTGGGCACAACGTTCAACCTGCCACTGCAATTCGGGATTTCTCGAAAGGAGTACCTCGCAGCGTTCGAAAACGCTTTGCAGAAAGCGGCCGACCGATCAAAGCCGGAACTTGTGCTGATCAGTGCAGGTTTTGACGCTCACGCTCAAGACCCGATTGGCTCACTGGGACTAGAAACGGAAGAATTCGAAACGCTGACCAAGCTGGTTCAGCAAGTCGCGGCGACTCACGCCAATGGACGTTTAGTCAGCATGTTGGAAGGGGGATACCATGTCGAACGACTCGCCGACTGCGTGGAGCTGCATCTCAAGACTCTGCTACCAGCGGTGTAGCCAGTGAGAACGAAAGGGTCGGGAGTCTTTTTCGGCGATTGTCGCTGCAACACGCATGTTTTCGTCGGAAAAAGACTCCCGACCCTCTTCGGGCCCCCCCAACGGTCCCGTTTCCAACCGCCTTTCTTCTCAGGCTCGGGATTCGGTCACCTCTAACCGCTGATTCAAAAGCGCGGATTGATTGTTTCCGCCACGGAACCCTACAATCCCGGCTGAAAATCTGACTTCAAGACGGTAGGTTGGCGGGGTTTAGAGAAGCGTTGGCTCAATTTTTGACGTGGTTCTTTGGATAATTCTCGAAACCGAAACGGTTTCGCAGCCGATACCGGCTGCGAGTTCGCCGTTGTCCACTAAAACTGTCACACTCCACGTTGCGTTGGTAAATCAGGGTTCGTGACGAGGTAGAAACTTTCCTGACCAGTCAGGCGGAATTTCTCCAAGTCTGGTGACTCCGGGCGACGTTTCGTACGACAAACAAAACAAATATCTCTGGCATTTACGCCACGAGCGATAGATCTCTTGCGGGAAAAATATTGATGGTAGATCCAGAAGTACTGGAAACGATTTCAGGCATTGAGACCGACGAGTTGAACGAGTGGCTGGAATCGCTGGAAGACGTGCTGCATCGCTATGGCCCTGAGAAACTGGGCGAACTGCTGGTGCATCTGCAGGAGCGAGCCTACCAGCGGGGCGTGAAACTGCCGTTTACGGCCAACACGCCCTATATCAATACCATCCATCACATGGACCAAGTGCGCTTTCCGGGCGACTTGGAAATGGAACGCCGAATCCGAAGCATCGTGCGTTGGAACGCGATGGCGATGGTCAACAAGGCCAATAAGCGATTCGAAGGTGTTGGGGGTCACATTTCGACTTTTGCGTCTTCGGCAACATTGTATGAAGTGGCGCAGAACCATTTCTTCAAAGGCCGCACCGATGAACAAGACGGTGACATGGTCTACTTCCAGGGACACGCGTCTCCAGGAATGTATGCTCGCGCTTATGTCGAAGGCCGCTTGAGCGAAGATCAACTGGATAATTTTCGACGTGAACTGCCAAAAGGGATTGGGCTTTCCAGCTATCCTCATCCATGGTTAATGCCGAGCTTTTGGCAGTTCCCCACGGTGTCGATGGGCTTGGGCCCAATCTGCAGCATCTACCACGCCAGGTTCCTGCGATACATGGAACACCGTGGCATGAAGGACACGTCCAACTCACGCGTGTGGGCATTTTTGGGCGACGGCGAATGCGACGAACCAGAATCACTGGGTGCGTTGACGCTGGCGTCGCGTGAAAACCTAGACAACCTGACATGGGTGATTAACTGCAACCTGCAGCGACTGGACGGACCTGTTCGCGGTAACGGCAAGATCATTCAGGAATTGGAAGCGGCGTTTCGCGGTGCTGGCTGGAATGTCATCAAAGTCGTGTGGGGCGGAGACTGGGATCCGCTGCTGGATGCCGACGATCAGGGCAAGCTGGTCAAACGCATGGGCGAAGTGGTCGACGGCCAATACCAGAAGTACACCGTGTCCGACGCGGAGTACGTTCGCAAGCACTTCTTTGGTGCCGACCCGGACGTGCTGGAGATGGTCGATCATCTGCCCGACGAAATGATGATGCGAATCCGTCGCGGCGGACACGATCCAGAAAAGGTCTACGCCGCGTACTATTCGGCCACCCAGCATAAGGGCGCGCCAACCGTTATTTTGGCCAAGACGGTTAAGGGATATGGATTGGGAGCACAGGCGGAAGGCCGCAACGTGGCTCACAACACCAAGAAGATTGAGATGGAGTACGTTCGTAACTTCCGCGACCGCTTCGGCCTGCCGATCAGCGACGAAGACATCTCAGAGATTCCGTACTACAGACCTGCGGACGACAGTCCGGAGATGAAGTATCTGAAGAATCGACGTCAGGAACTCGGGGGCTTCGTTCCATCTCGGGAACCAACGCTAGAACGCTTGGACGTACCAGCACTCACAGATAAGGTATTCCAAGGCAAAGGCGTGCTGCCGGGCAGTGATGGAGACGCTGGTTCTACCACCGGAAGTTTAGGACAGATTGTCCGAGGGCTTGTGCGACATAAAGGTGTCAAAGAACGAATCGTGCCGATCATCCCCGACGAAGCGCGCACCTTCGGGATGGAAGACCTGTTCAAGATGGTCGGCATCTATAGCAGCAAAGGGCAGCTGTACGAACCGGTCGATAGCGACGTGGTTCAGTACTACAAAGAAGCCAAAAACGGTCAGTTGCTGGAAGAAGGCATCAACGAAGCGGGTGCGATGGGATCATTCATTGCGGCAGGTTCTGCGTATGCAAACCTCAGGATGAACATGATTCCGTTTTACGTCTTCTATTCGATGTTCGGTTTTCAGCGAGTTGGCGACCTGATCTGGTGTGCGGCGGATTCTCGCTGCAAAGGTTTCCTGTGTGGAGGCACTTCCGGCCGAACGTCATTGAACGGCGAAGGTCTGCAGCATCAAGACGGACACAGCCAGCTGATCGCGACCACTGTGCCTTCATTGCGAGCCTACGATCCGGCCTATGGCTACGAACTGGCCGTGATTGTTCAGGATGGTCTGCGGCGAATGTATGGTGAAGGAGAGGAGATCTTCTATTACCTGAGCGTTTACAACGACAACTATCCGCATCCTGCGATGCCGGAAACTGCAGGCATTGCCGATGGTATCATCAATGGAATGTACAAGTTCAGCAGTACGGACAGTACAGCAGGGCAGACGTACCGTCCGCAGATCATGGGCAGCGGCCCCATCATGGAACATGCTCGAGCGGCTCAGCAGATTCTAGCTGATAAGTTCGGCATGGGTTCGGATGTGTGGAGTGTGACCAGCTACAGCGAACTTCGTCGCGACGCGATGGCGTGTCAGCACTGGAACGATCTTCATCCAGCCGAAACGCCGAAGAAGAGCTACCTGGAATCGACTCTGGATGGCATTCAGGGGCCGTTTGTCTCAACCAGCGACAACGTGCGACTGGTGGCCGATCAGATTCGCGAATGGATTCCGGGCGAATTCATCGTGCTCGGTACAGATGGTTTCGGTCGTAGTGAAACGCGTGAAGAACTTCGTCGGCACTTCCGCATTGATGCCGAGTCGACCGTGTATGCTACGTTACAGGGCATGGCCCGTGTCGGAGCGTTCGAGGAATCAAAACTTGCAAACGCGTTGACGGAACTGGGGCTGGATCCGGAAGCGATTTTCGCGTTGGACGCCTAGCCACCAGTCAGACGTTTACAACGGACGGAACAGACGATTAACGTCAGGACAAGCCTGACCTGCGAGTAACCAACTATGGCCACAGAATTTAAATTGCCCGAAGTTTCAGAAGGCGTCGAATCTGTCGACGTGGCAGAAATTCTTGTCGCAGAAGGCGACACGATCACCGCCGGCACCATCATTTTGGAAGTGGAAACCGACAAGGCGGTTGCCGAAATCGAGTGCCCGCATCCGGGTACGATTTCCAAGATCCTCGTTGCTGTCGGCGATAGCCTTGCCATCGGAACTCCGCTGATTCTGATAGAAGCAAGCGACTCGGCAGCTGCGGCCGAACCGACTCCAGTTGAAGCACCAGCGGCTCCGGCCGCTGCAGAAGCACCCGCCGCTGCGGCAGAAGCAGCGCCGGTTGCTGCGGCGGCCCCGAGCGGCAAGGCGGAAACAATCGAGTTTAAGCTGCCTGAAGTTTCAGAAGGCGTCGACAAGGTTGATGTGGCGGAAATTCTGGTTGCTGTGGGCGACACAATCGCCGCCGATGCCATCATCTGTGAAGTCGAAACGGATAAGGCCGTGGCAGAAATCAACTGCCCACATGCCGGGACCATTAAAGCGATCCATGTTTCGGCTGGGGACTCCATTGGCGTCGGAACACCACTGATTTCGATCGAAACCACGGTTGGTGGAGCGGCACCGACCGCTGCTGTGGCACCTGCGAAAACTCCAGCGTCACCGGCACCGGTTGCGACTGCAGCTGTACCTGCCACGGCTCCCATCACAACCAAGCCTGTCACGACCGCCACAGTGGCATCATCGGATGGTCGCCCACCGGCACCCGCCGGACCGGCAACGCGCCGATTGGCTCGCAAACTTGGTGTCGATTTGTATCAAGTCACCGGGTCAGCCCGTGGCGGTCGGATTACCTTGGAAGACCTCGAAAAGTTCGTGCATCAACGCATGACAGCCCCGGCCGCTCCAGCGGGTGGCGGCATGAGTGTTGGAGTTGCTGCGGCAGCACCACTGCCGGACTTCAGCAAGTTCGGTCCGGTTGAAAAACAACCGATGAACAAGATCTTCCGCTCGGCAGCCTCCAATCTGTCAACAGCGTGGATCACAATTCCGCACGTGACTCAGCACAACCTAGCGGACATCACAGAACTCGAATCCGCTCGTAAACGTTACGTCAAAGACAATCCAAACTCGCCGAAAATCACGATGACCGCCATCATGATCAAAGCGGTTGTGGGCGCTTTGCGAGCGTTCCCGAAAGTGAATTCCAGCATCGACATGGCATCTGGAGAACTGGTGCTGAAGAAGTACTACAACATCGGCGTTGCCGTCGACACACCCAACGGACTTGTGGTACCAGTGATTCGCAACTGTGACCAGAAAAACGTACTGCAAGTCGCAGCGGAATTGACCGCGCTGGCAATGAAGGCTCGCGATCGCAAGCTGACGATGGAAGACATGAGCGGTGCGTCGTTCACGATTACCAATCTGGGCGGCATCGGGGGGACCTACTTTACACCGATCGTGAACCCACCTGAAGTTGCGATTTTGGGGATGTCACGCGGTCAGAAAACACTGCAGCTCGAAGACGGGCAGGTCGTTGAACGTCTGTTGTTGCCGCTGTCGATGTCCTACGACCACCGCGCCATCAACGGGGCAGACGCCGCGAAGTTTATCGTCAAGTTGTCTGGCAGCCTGACGAATTTCTTCGAACTGTTTTAATTCCGGCGTGGCAGACAGCGGAATGCCGAAACCGCAGTCGCCGTAGCCGCTGTTCTCAAATTTCGCTTTCGGCTTTCCGCGTTCGGCTTTCGAAATGAAACACGCTCAACTGGTTGTTCTTGGCGGTGGTCCCGGTGGCTATCCCGCAGCGTTTGCGGCCGCAGATCACGGTATGCAAGTCGTACTCATCGATGAAGGCGAACAGCCCGGCGGCGTGTGCCTGAACCGAGGCTGTATTCCGTCGAAAGCACTGCTGCACGTCGCCAAACTGATCAACGAATCTCACGAATCGTCAGCATGGGGCGTGACGTTTCAGCCACCAGACATCGATCTCGACAAACTTCGTAGCTTTAAGGAAGGCGTTGTCGGGAATCTGTGTGGAGGCATCGAAGGCCTATGCAAAGCACGCGGCGTGGAACTCATCAAGGCCCGTGGCACCTTCAAAGATTCATCGACGCTGGAACTCAAAGACAAAGACGGCAACACGTCAGAAATCACATTCGACAAAGCCATCGTCGCCATCGGCTCGGTGCCCACGATGCCCGGTTTCTTCAACATCGGTGACGACCGCGTCATGGATTCGACCGGCGCTTTGGAACTCAAGGATGTTCCGAAGAAACTGCTGGTCGTCGGTGGGGGATATATCGGTTTAGAAATGGGCTCAGTGTATGCGGCACTGGGATCGGAAGTGACCGTCGTCGAAATGTCGTCCGGGCTGCTGCCGGGAGCTGACCGTGACTTGGTGGCACCTTTGCAAAAACGTCTGAAAGAAGCGTTTGCTGGCATTTATCTGGATACCAAGGTCGCAAAACTGACCGCGACCGATGCCGGCATTGTGGCCAGCCTCGAAGGTGACGGCGTCGAACCAGAAATGACGTTCGACCGTGTGCTAATTTCCATCGGTCGTCGTCCCAATAGTGCCAACTGCGGACTGGAAAACACGGGCATTGAACTGGATGAACGCGGCTTCATCAAAGTTGATCGTAACATGCGAACCGCCGATCCCAAACTGATGGCGATCGGTGACATCGCTGGCGAACCAATGCTGGCTCACAAGGCGACTCGCGAAGCCACCATTGCCGTAGAAACACTGGCCGGCGAACCGGTTGTCTTTGACAACATTGCGATCCCTGCAGTGGTCTTCACCGACCCTGAAATCGCGTGGGCAGGGATCACAGAAACGGAAGCCAAAGACAAGGGCGTGGAACATACGGCTCATCGATTCCCTTGGGCGGCGTCTGGTCGAGCTCAAACGATTGGACGCACGGAAGGCATCACAAAAATCATCGTCGAACCAAAACACGGTCGAGTCTTGGGAGTCGGAATTGTGGGGCCGGGAGCGGGCGAAATGATCGCCGAAGCCGTCCTCGCCATCGAAATGGGGGCCACAGCGGAAGACCTTGCCAGTTCCATTCACGCTCACCCGACGCTCTCAGAAACGCTGATGGAAGCCGCCGAAAGTGTGAATGGCCAGCCAACGCACTTCTATCGCAAACCCCGGAAAGCGTAATTCCTGATTCGACCGGATTCTAGGTGCTGTGTTTTTGGACCACGAATCTAATGCGAATTCCAAAGTGTCAGGGCTGTTTGCTGATGGATGGAGCGATGGAGCGACGCGCATACCGAGTGACGAGCGGCCCTGATTCGCAGAGTTTCGCAGGAACGCTATGGTGCGGATGCCGCCCAAATCCGAAGCTCGAACTGATGCCACACTTGCTCGTTTCTCGCGATGATTCTACCGCTGGAGATTACTGACGAGGCGCATGCGGGTATTGAACGTAATGCGGTGTGGTGGGCCGAACATCATTCCGTCGAACAGTGAATTTCATGGAAGGCAACCGTTTACGCACAGATTCGGTCCATTCCAATAATGCCTCAGAGCTATCCGTTGGCTTTCGAACACGCTGAATTCATCGATGAGATTTGCCAAAAGACAGTCGGTTTAGGAACTGGCGGGTCTCGAGCCGTGTTTGCCATTCGCAGCCATTAGCGACTTGTTGTGTAGTTGGTAGCTGAGGGCGACCGTTTGCGGAGAGTTTACAGATTGTCGAGCATGGAAACCGAATCTGGAAGCCCCGTTGCGACTAAATCATTCGGGCAGTAGTTCGTCGAGAGGAGCCCAACCCGTGGGAGCAGGAAACTGACTTGCATTCCAGCCTAGCTGCGCCGGTGGGCGGTTGTTGCGTGCAACAAAGTCGGAGTGATAGAGCAGAATCTTCCGACGCCATCAGGTTAGCCTATCGCTGCATAACGAATTGCGATCGATGCGGCGGCAGGGAGCCGACGCCTACATCGAGTGTTCAATTGTTGAACCGTGGTGGCCACTTTGAAGCTGGAGCTTCTGGGATGGGCGTTCCCAAACTGGAGTTTGGGAACGAGGTGGGCGACCAGTGTTTGATGTTGCATCTTGACCAGCAGATTCGACAACATGTAGCACGCGATCGATTCAGCAACTTCAAAACGTGCATTAATGAGGAGGCCAGTATGCGAATCAGACGATTCGTGTTCGACAACTTTCTGGCGTTTATGGCAGCGCTAAGTTTGCTGTTGTGCGGACTGTCTGCGGCGGGATATGTCCCGCAGGAATCATGGGAAGACTCACCGCGGCGGCTTGGTGGTGAACGCGGATCTGCCGTTGTCATCAGGGGCGAGTTGTCAACTTCTGCGTCCTTGAGGAAAACTAACCGCCAAAGCACCAAACCGGCATGCGCGAAACACCTCCATGGTTCAATTGCTGCTCAGCTGAGAACGGGAAAATAGATTCTTGCCCGCGAGAACTGCGGCCCCTCTTTTTGCGGCTTCTTACATGCCGATCTAAAGGCCTTCCAAAAGATCGATCGGCGACTAAGATACCGCCGAAACGCAGAGAACCGAACGGCGCTGGGCTTCCCGGTGCCGCAAGACACTTCCGCCAGCATTTCGTTCCCTGACGTGACCGAATTTCGACCACTTCTTTAGTCCTAATGGTTTTGGTCTGTGGCTTCCGCCACATCGAGATTGAACCGAGCACATGCACCGAATTACCAAAGGGCTCAGTATTCCCATCACGGGTGAGCCGGATCAAACAATTGCCGATGGCCCAGCGATCTCAAAGGTCGCATTGATCGGCAGCGACTACGTCGGCATGAAGCCCACAATGCTGGTTGCCCCCGGCGACACGGTAAAGCTGGGGCAGCCCGTGTTCACGGACAAAAAGACCGAAGGCGTCGTGTTCACGGCCCCCGCCGCTGGCAAAGTCATCGAAGTGAACCGAGGAGCTCGACGCGCCTTCGAGTCGCTGGTGATTGAAGTCGACGGAAATGACGAAGTCGAATTCGATGCCCCCGGAAAAACCGATATGAAAACGGTTTCGCGGGCAACGATCACGCAACTGCTAGCGGAAAGCGGTATGTGGCCCGCCTTTCGGACAAGACCTTACAGTAAAACTCCGGTCGTCGGATCAACGCCGCATTCGATTTTCGTGCAAGCGATAGATTCCAACCCGCTGGCAGCGGACGTTGCCCCGCTGATTCGCGAACGCGAACGGGACTTCCTGTTCGGTATGCAGGCACTGACCAAACTGACCGACGGAACAGTCTTCGTTTGCCGTCGTCCTGCAGAGCCGTTTCCGGGAGAAGATCTGACACAGGTTAAAGCTGCAGAGTTCGAGGGTCCGCACCCGGCTGGCCTGCCAGGCACTCACATTCATCTGCTGGACCCAGTCGGACCGAAGAAAACGGTCTGGACAATCAACTACCAAGATGTCATGGCCATCGGGCACTTGGTCGCCACAGGACGATTGTGTACGGCTCGCGTCATTTCCGTAGCAGGCCCGGCCGTCCAAACCCCGCAACTGTTGAGAACGCGGGTGGGGGCGAACATTACAGAACTGATTGCTGGACGAGTGGCCGCAGACAACGTCCGCGTTGTGAGCGGCAGCTTGCTAAGCGGTCGAGCGGCCGCTGGGACGTTCGACTATCTGAGCCGTTATCATCTGCAGGTTTCTGCGGTGATGGAAGGCAACCAACGGGACTTTCTGGGCTGGGTCGTCCCCGGTTCGGACAAGTTTTCGATTCGGCGAGTTTTCTCGTCGGCCCTCAATAATGCCAAGCGATTCGCTTTCAACACTTCAACGGGCGGAAGCAAGCGAGCCATGGTGCCGATCGGCATGTACGAACAGGTCATGCCGCTGGACATCATTCCCACGTTTCTGCTGCGGTCGCTGATTGTTGGAGACACAGAGAAAGCTCAGGCACTGGGTTGCCTCGAACTGGACGAAGAAGATCTTGCTCTGTGTACCTTCGTGTGCCCCGGCAAATACGAATATGGTCCAATTCTGCGAGAAACATTGAACGTTATTGAAAGCGAAGGCTAGACGTTCATTACGGACCAAATCGGTCTGATACAACACAATTTCCTGAGCGTTAGTTCACGTCACACCCGGTAATTTGCCGGCTCAAGTTAAACCGGCTCAGCCGGTTCGGATGAATCCGAATGAAATTCCTGAGAGATAAACTCGACCAGATAGAGCCGATCTTCCACAAAGGTGGCAAGCTCGAACGGCTGTATCCGCTGTACGAAGCCATTGACACGTTCCTGTACACGCCGGGCGAAGTCACCAAAGGTGCCTCGCACGTGCGGGATGGCATGGACCTGAAGCGCATGATGATCTTTGTGGTCATCGGACTGACGCCATGTATCCTAATGGCGTGTTACAACACCGGAGCCCAAACCAATTTGGTGGCAGAAAAAGCCATCGCTGCGGGCGTGACTGCCCAAGACGTCGTCACGCAACTCGGCTGGCGAGCGTCCATTGTCAGTATGTTTGGCTGGACCCCAGATGGCGGCGGTAACCTATTCTACAATTTCCTCCACGGTGCATTATATTTCGCACCCATCTTCTTGGTCACACAGGCTGTTGGTGGAACGTGGGAAGTGCTGTTTAGCTGCATTCGCAAGCACGAAATCAACGAAGGTTTCTTGGTGACCGGAATGCTGTATCCATTGACTCTTCCCGCGAGCATTCCATTGTGGCAGGTGGCATTGGGCATCAGCTTTGGAGTTGTCATCGGAAAAGAAATCTTCGGCGGCACCGGCAAGAATTTCCTGAACCCGGCGTTAACGGCTCGAGCGTTTCTGTACTTTGCTTACCCGATTCAGATCACAGGTTCCACTGTGTGGGCTGGCATGGTCGACGGCGTGAGCTGTCCAACCTTGTTAACGACGATGGGCAACGTCCAAACCGCGCTTCCGGATGGCGGTTCCTTCAGAGCGGTCATTGAAAACGACCTCGGCGGGATGAGCCTCATGCAGGCTTTCCTCGGAAACATTCCCGGCTCGATGGGAGAAACTTCCACGTTGGCCTGTTTGTTGGGCATGATCTTCTTGGTCACGACGGGTGTTGGTTCTTGGAGAATCATGTCTGGAGTGCTCATCGGAGCCATGGGACTGGCCACTGTACTCAACGGCGTTGAAACCACGACGAATGCGATGTATCAGATTCCGCCGCTGTGGCACCTGTGTACAGGTGGTCTGGCCTTCGGCCTTGTCTTCATGGCCACAGACCCTGTGTCGTCGGCGATGACAGACAACGGACGCTGGATCTACGGCATTCTGATTGGAATGATGACGATTACAGTTCGCGTGCTGAACCCGGCTTTTCCGGAAGGCATCATGCTGGCGATCCTGCTTGGTAACGTCTTTGCCCCTGTGATCGACTTCATGGTCGTCCAGAAGAACATCAAACGGAGGCTGGTACGAAATGACGCCTGAAAACAAAAATACATTCAAAGTTGCCATTACGCTGTGCCTCGTCTGTTCTGTTGTGGTTTCGTCGCTGGCGGTCGGGCTGAAGGGCATCCAAGAAGAACAAAAAGAAGCCTTTCGACAACAGAGCATTCTCACCGCAGCTGACCTGTGGAAAGACGGTGCCAATCCTAGCGAACTCTACGAGGCCAAGATTACAGAAGTCGGAATTGACTTGGAAGACTTCAAGCCTGAAGCAGGGGATTTGACCGACGACAAATTTGACATGGCGAAGTCACTGCGTAATCCGGAATTAAGCCGCGTCATTCCTCAAGTGGACGATGTCGCCGGCCTTAAAAAGATGGAAAAGTACTCCGTCATTTATCAGATTACAGACAAGGACGACAAGGTTTCGACGATCGTGCTGCCCATCCGTGGGCGAGGACTCTGGTCCACGCTGTACGGATTTATCGCTCTGGATGTCAAGGATATCGCCAAAGGGCCTGAACATGTCACCGTCGCTGGGCTCACATACTATAAGCACGGCGAAACACCGGGTCTCGGCGGTGAAGTCGATAACAAGCTGTGGAAGGCCAAATGGCCGGGCAAACTTGTGTTTGACAAAGAGTGGGCCGTCAAAGTCGAAGTTTCCAAGACAGCGACGACTGACTATCAGGTGGACGCATTATCTGGAGCAACACTGACCTCCAACGGTGTTTCGAACATGCTGGAATTTTGGCTGGGTGACAATGGCTTTGGCCCGTACCTCCAAAACCTAACTGGCTCTGCCAAAATCAAGGAACCTCAAACAGCGTTCCTGTTTGAATCCCCCCTAAAATAATTTTCCGAGGATCCGATTGACGCTGATCAATCAGGAGAACCGCAATGGCTGCACTGACTGCAAAAAAAGTCCTCACGGACCCTTTGATTAATAACAACCCGATCGCGCTGCAGATCCTTGGTCTGTGCAGTGCGTTGGCGGTGACGGTCAAACTAGAAACGTCGCTGGTTATGGCCATCGCTGTGACTCTGGTGTGCGGGTGCTCCGGCGCGGCAATTTCACTCATTCGCGCTGAGATTCCTAGCAGCATTCGCATCATCGTGCAAATGACCATCATCGCATCAATGGTCATCATTGTGGATCAGATCCTACAGGCGTTCACTCCGGAACTCAGCCGCCAGTTGTCCGTCTTTGTGGGGCTGATTATCACGAATTGCATCGTGATGGGGCGTGCTGAAGCGTTCGCCATGAAAAACACGCCGTTGATGAGCTTCCTAGATGGCATTGGAAACGGATTGGGCTACGGGCTGATCCTGATTCTCGTCGGTCTGTTCCGTGAGCTGTTTGGCTCAGGCAAGCTGTTCGGGATCAACGTCCTGACTCCGGTCACAGAAGGCGGTTGGTATCCGAACAACGGCCTGATGCTGATCGCCCCCAGCGCGTTCTTTCTGATCGGCATGATCATCTGGGTCATTCGTACAATCAAACCCGAACAAATCGAAGCCGAGTAACGGCCTCCAAAATCAGCCAGCAAGGCTTGGTCAAATGGAACAATACGTAAATATCTTCGTCGACGCGGTTTTCCCCGGAAACCTCGCGCTGTGTTTATTTTTGGGCATGTGTACGTTTCTGGCATGCTCCAAAGACGTCAACACGGCCTTTGGCCTGAGCATGGCAGTCTTTGTGATTCAAGGCATCACAGTTCCGGTGAACAATCTGATCTTTCAGTATTTGCTGCAACCGGGTGCTCTTAGCTGGACTGGCAGCGAAGTGCTGGGACAGCAGGATTTGATGTTTGTTGGATTGATCTGCTACATCGGCGTCATTGCCGCCATGGTGCAGATTATGGAAATGATTCTGGACAAATACTTCCCCGCGCTCTTTAACGCTCTGGGGATCTTTCTGCCGCTCATCACAGTTAACTGTGCCATCCTGGGAGGCACACTGTTGATGGCAGAGAAACAGCTTAATTTCGGTGAAAGCGTCGTGTACGGATTCAGCTCTGGATTTGGCTGGGGGCTAGCGATTGTCTGCTTGGCAGGCATCCGTGAAAAAATGAAGTACAGCGACGTTCCGGCCGGGTTGCGAGGTTTAGGAATCACTTTCATCACAGTGGGACTGATGTCGTTGGCGTTCCAGACATTCTCCGTCATCAAATTTTGAGGCGACAGACGATCGGTCTGCAATGGCCTGTTAAATTCATCGCTGTAAAAAACGGTAGGCATCATGGGTACGATCATTCTTGGAGTTTTCATGTTCACGGGCGTTGTCGCGGCGCTGGTGGGACTTATCGTGACGGCACGTGGGAAGCTCGTTTCGACGGGCGACGTCAACATCGTCATCAACGATCAGAAAACCATTACAATTCCTGCGGGCGGAAAGTTGCTGAACGCTTTAGCAGACGAGGGCATTTTTGTGTCATCGGCTTGCGGTGGCGGTGGTACTTGTGCTCAGTGCAAGGTGAATGTTCTGGAAGGCGGCGGCGATATCTTGGCCACAGAACTGACACACATCAACAAGAAGGCAGCCAAAGAAGGTTGCCGGTTGTCTTGCCAAGTCGCCGTCAAGCAGGATATGAAGATCGAAGTTCCGGAAGAGGTCTTCGAAACGAAAAAGTGGCAGTGCAAGGTCCGTTCAAACCGTAACGTCGCCACGTTCATCAAAGAGCTCGTGCTGGAATTACCTGAAGGCGAAGACGTTGGATTCAAAGCTGGCGGATACATTCAGATCGAAGCACCGCCGCATGTTGTGGACTACAAGAACTTTGACATCGAAGACGAGTACCGTGGCGACTGGGACAACTTTAATGTGTGGGACAATATCTCCACCGTTAAAGAAACCGTAATCCGAGCGTATTCGATGGCGAATTACCCCGGCGAAAAAGGCATCATCATGCTGAACGTGCGTGTGGCTAGTCCGCCTCCGCGATCGCCCAAGGGCACTCCCCCCGGCAAGATGTCGTCATTCATCTTCAACCTGAAACCTGGCGACGACGTCACAATTTCTGGCCCGTATGGTGAGTTCTTCATCAAAGACACGCCTGCCGAAAAGATCTACATCGGTGGTGGTGCGGGCATGGCTCCGCTGCGTTCTCACACGTTCGAACTGTTCAAAAACATGCACACGGACTGCAAGGTATCGTACTGGTATGGCGGGCGTAGTGTTCGAGAGTTGTTTTATTTGGACGAGTTCGAAGAGCTAGAACAGAAGCACGACAACTTCAAGATGCACATCGCGTTGTCGGACCCGCAGCCTGAAGACAACTGGACAGGCTTAAAAGGCTTTATCCATCAGGTGCTACATGATGAGTACTTGGCGAATCATCCCGCACCAGAAGACTGCGAGTACTACATTTGCGGTCCGCCAATCATGCTCAAGTGTGTTCAGGACATGTTGTCCGACCTCGGCGTTGAGCCAGAGAACATTGCTTTCGACGACTTCGGGGGCTAGATCAGGCTGGATGCCGAAAAGACTGGCTTTATCAGTCTACTGCAGTGACTCAAACCAAGACCCCGGTACAATTGTGCCGGGGTTTTCTTTTTTCATGACATGGACTTCGCCATGCGACTGCTGCTGCTGACATTCGGAATTCTTGCCGCATCACCGGTACTATTCGCACAGGATCCGTTGAAACTCGATGGCCCCACCATGGGCACTTATTTTTCGATCGTCGTTGATTCCCCACGCGACGATGTGAACGTAGCAGACCTGCAGGCGAAAGTGCAGGCATGGCTGGCGGAAGTCAATCGTCAAATGTCCACGTGGGATGACTCGTCTGAGATCTCAAAATTCAATCAGTCAACTTCAACCGATTGGTTTGCCGTTTCTGCTGAATTCGCCCAAGTTACCGCTGAAGCTAAGCGGATCCATGAACTGACCGGCGGAGCCTTCGACCCGACTGTCGCTCCGTTGGTCGATCTCTGGGGATTTGGTGATGACCGACAACAAGGCATACCAATGGCGGCTGAAATCTCAGACGCACTGAACGCGATCGGCATGCAGCACCTGAGCGTCCGGTCCGATCCTCCCGCACTTAAGAAATCCATGGGGGGACTCCAACTGAATCTGTCCGCGATCGCGAAGGGTTATGCGGTCGATGTGATCGCAGAATTGTTGACTGCGGAGAAATTGCCATCGTTCGTGGTCGATATTGGGGGAGAAAATCGGACAGGCACAGCAAAAGCATCCGGTGACAAATGGAAGCTCGGAGTGGAATCTCCGCTGGGCGGATTACATCGCATCGTGAAACTCACTCAGTCGTCCGTGGCCACTTCGGGCGACTACCGCAATTCCTTCGAGATGGACGGTGTGACCTATTCGCACGCAATCGACCCGACAACCGGCTGGCCTGTCAAAAACCCTCCCGCTTCCGTGTCAGTGATTCACGAGTCATGCATGAGTGCAGACGCTTGGGCCACGGCGATGATGGTCTTGGGAACAGAGCAAGGCATTGCAGTCGCGGAAACCAACAAGTTGTCGGTCATGTTTCAAATGGTCAACAACGAAACGATTACGGAAAGATCGACCGGCCTGTTCGAAGCGACAACATCGACTGCGGACGGAACCTCCGTGAACACAGCCGAAAGTGGAGAAGCAAACGAAGGGAAAACGTCAGCCGGAGCACCGTGGTTCCCGTTCGCTGCGGCCGCCATTATCTTTTTGGTCGCAATCGCTGGCATGGCGATCGGTACGATGCTTCAAAATAAATCGATCAAAGGCAGCTGCGGCGGACTAGCTTCGATGCCGGGCAGCGAAGGAAAATCGATCTGCGAACTGTGTACCATCCCGAAAGACGAATGCGCGAATACGGAAGTTCGCGAGATGATGCAGGCAGCCGCCGTGAACAAAGTCTCCGAAGATCCTGACGCATGAGTGCAGCAGAGAACAACAGCGTCCTGAACGTCGCGCTTGTCAGTGAACAGAGTACTCTCGTTCGTACTCTGAGCGGGTTTCGCAAAAAGAATCATACCGTCCCTGATGAGTGCAATGATCGGACTCAAGCATTCGTTGGAAAACTGGCCTACGAAGAAATCGGCCAGGATCTTGATTCTCGCTTCACACAGTTCCGCAAAGACTTGGGCTTCAAACGTGTCGACTTAAAAGTCTCGGAACCCGATAGCGGTTTCGGAGCAATCTCCACACCATGGTTTGATTATCGGATCACGGCCACGCAATCACCGGACGACCCTCAGACTGCTGTCTTCCGCCGCCAGGTTTCTGACTTTCGCGACACCAAGGCAATGCTGTCGTCCGAGTTCGCAACGGTCTTTGGAACGCTGTTTAACTGCGTAGAATTTGAACCGCCCGAACCGATCGATATGGAAGCGTTTATCGACAGCATGGAAGACCGTGACGATGCTGAACTGACCGTGGAATTCGATCGGACGGCGACATGGTGTCAGGTCGCAACGCCTAGAATTCCGGGCACCTTATCTGTCCAAACAGACTGCATCGCATTGATCACCACGCAGCCAGAACTGCCCGCTCGCCTTTTGGAAGCGTTCTTCAGTTTCCGAAGCCACCTGACCGGCATCGATGGCTTTTGAGTCGCAGTGAGGTTGTGATTTTTCAAAGAGACACCAAGCCCAGCATTTTTGAAAATCTGAAATGGGCGATTTCAGCCTCCAAGTGAGGTTCAAACGTCTCGGAGCATCACGAAGTCAAAATCTCAGAACCCTAGGTTGGAAAATCACAGCATCGGAGCGACGGCAGGCGGAGAACGAATTGTGAGGAAATTACCACCTGTCGCCGCTCCGCGGCTTTTAGCAATGCGGGCGCAACTTCTCGGATTGAAGTCGCGAGGCGATCGCATGTCGTGACAATCGATGTTGTAACAAGCCCCGATTATCGGGGCTTTGGGCAAAAGGGTTTGGGGGCACCTTGTACACGAGTCGGACTTCGTCGCGATGGATTTCGATGCGTTCAATGAGCAGCTT
>JBDNHJ010000283.1:0-12562 GCA_041688835.1 Fuerstiella sp. | reverse complement strand
GATGAGTGTTGCCTGTCAGGTCAATCAATAGGTTGCGGAACAGTCGGTCCACCAACCACGGCGCCGCTGGTTCTGTGCGATCGGGAACCAAGGAAAAGGCCAATTCCAGTTCGTACAGCGAATCCGCGCGGCCTTCGTCGACTCGCGGAGCTTGACTTGTGGGGCCGATAAAACGTCCGCTGAAGAGGTACGACAACGACGGATGATTGTTCCAATAGCCGACGAAACTTTTTAACAAATCCGGGCGACGCAAAAACGGGCTGTCGGATGGGCGACTGCCACCCATCACCACATGGTTGCCGCCGCCGGTGCCGGTGTGCAGACCGTCGAGATCGAATTTTTCTGTGCCGAGTCGAGTTTGTCGGGCGTCTTCGTAGATCCCGGTGGTTCGTTCGACCAGTTCTTTCCAGTTGCCGGACGGATGAATGTTGACTTCGATGACTCCCGGGTCAGGAGTCACCTTCACGTTTTCCAGACGCTCGTCGTGCGGCGGCAGATAGCCTTCGATCACGACCGGCATCTGCAGTTTTTCGGCTGTGGCTTCAATGGCGACGATCAGTTCCAGATAGTCTTCCAGAATTTCCACTGGCGGCATGAAGATGTGCATTCGTCCCCCGCGAGGTTCGACGCACAAGGCCGTGCGAACGACGTCTTTGGCGTCCGGGTCATCCGAAGTTTCGCCATCGTGGTGGCCTTCATTACCTTGCTGCGACAGTTGCTGTTGCGAAATCCCAGCTTGGCTTAGTGATTCCGGTTCCCCCTGCATAAAGGCCTGTCGACGGTCGTCGAAGTTTGGCAATGGTCCACGGTCGAACATTGGATCAGGCGGTTGCAAAACCGGCATGTCCTTTTTCGGCAGCCATGGCAAGGTGTCCAGCGGCAGTCGCAAACCGATCGGAGAATCGCCGGGCAACAGAAACATTTTGTCAGGCCGTTTCGGCCATGGTCCACTGGTCCACGGTCGGTGTTCGCTCTGCCACCATGGACGCTTCAGCGGCAGAACAAAGCCAACTGGTTCTGCGACACCACGTTCGAAGACGGCGGCAATGCGGGCTCGTTCTTCTGGGTCTTTCAACTTCGAATCACCGGGAGTCACGTTGATCGGAAGTCGCTGTTCTTTCCACAAGTAATGAGCGATGTCTTCGTACACCGGAACGATAAATTTGTCGGTGACGCCCAGCATGCCGGACAGAGTCGCGGCAAACCGCTGAGCGGCTTCTGTGACGAAGCCGTAGTCGTGATCAACATCGGCGATTAAC
Source organism: Fuerstiella sp. (assembly GCA_041688835.1). Lineage (GTDB taxonomy): Bacteria > Planctomycetota > Planctomycetia > Planctomycetales > Planctomycetaceae > Fuerstiella. The sequence goes on along the minus strand of JBDNHJ010000283.1, from coordinate 11,303 downwards.
GCTGGGTTTTGCCACACGGGAACGCCATCCTTGCGCCAGTAACAACCCAGCGCCCAGCGTGGCAGGGATTCGCCGGGATACCATTTGCCTTGGCCGTAATGCAGGAATGCTCCGTGAGAAAATCGCGTGCGCAGTTTCTTCAGCAGGATCTCAGACAGCCGACGTTTATTGGGGCCCACGGCGGCGGAATTCCATTCTTCGCCTTCCATGTCGTCGATGGAAACGAACGTGGGTTCGCCGCCCATCGTGAGGCGCACGTCGCCATCAATCAGCCGTTGGTCGATGAGTTCGCCCAGCTTGTCGATGGCCGTCCATTGCGATTCGGTGTACGGCTTGGTGACTCGTGGATCTTCGTGGATGCGAGTCACCGTCATGCTGAATTCGAATTCGACTTCGCATTCGTCCAAGGCTCCTGAAATCGGTGCCGCCGATGATGGTGCGGGCGTGCAGGCCAGTGGAATATGACCTTCGCCACACAGCAAACCGGACGTGGGGTCCAGTCCCACCCAGCCTGCTCCAGGAAGAAACACTTCAGCCCATGCGTGCAGGTCTGTAAAGTCGACTTCTGTTCCGCTGGGGCCGTCCAATGATTTTTTATCGGGAGTCAACTGAATCAGATAACCCGATACAAATCGAGCCGCCAAGCCCAGATGTCGCAATGTCTGCACCAATAGCCAGCCAGTGTCGCGGCACGAACCCTTGTGGAGTTCGATGGTTTGGTCGGGCGTTTGCACGCCGGGTTCCATGCGGATTTCGTAGTCAATCAGGCTTTGCAATTCAGCATTCAATGCAACCACAAAGTCGACCGTCTTCTTCTTGCTGACATCAATGCTGTCGATAAACTGCTGCCACTTTTTGCCTGGCGGGTGCTTTTCCAGAAACGGCGATAATTCTTTGCGAAGCGATTCGTCGTATTCGAACGGAAACATTTCCGCAGCGGATTCGACGAAAAATTCGAACGGGTTGATGACCGTCATTTCGGCGATCAGGTCGACTTCGACGCTGAGTTCCGTGGTCTTTTTGTCGAAGACCGCGCGAGCCTGAAAGTTGCCGAACGGGTCCTGCTGCCAGTTCAGATAATGGTCCTTCGGAGAGACCTTCAGAGAATAGCTATGAATCGGCGTGCGGCAATGAGGTGCCGGGCGCAACCGCACAAGGTGTGGGCCGAGATTGATGGCTCGATCGTATTTGTAAGTGGTGCGGTGATTGAGTGCGACGCGAATTGTCATGTGGTGTTCTGGAGTCTGGAGGATGCTTAGATTGTTGTTGGAAGCTGGTTGCGAAGCGGCGGTCGAGTGTCACATTCAGTGGTTGTCGGTTATGCCTGCTGCTGTTTCTGCAGTTGGAATGTCCGTGCTTTGAAATACGTGTCGTTGATGGCCTGACCGATGTCGTTCAAGGACGTCTGCAGCCCGTCGATAAATTCGTGCAGGCCGCCGTTGATGATTGATTTGGTGTCCATTGATTCCAAGCGTTCAATCAGTACCGACGCCTTGATGATGGCTTCGTTTTGACTGTTCGGCACAGGAGCTCCGATTCTGCGCAGCGAGTTTCGCATCTGCCGCACACAGTGTGCGAACGCGCGCGGAAACTCACGGTTCAAAATCAAAAACTCCACCACGCGTTCCACAGTCAGTGCATGGTATTCCTTGCGAAACATTTCGAAAGCACTCACAGACCGCAGCACGGCTGACCACAGCAGGTCATCAACCGTGGTGTTCATGTCTGAAACGTTCCGCAGCAACGTGAAGTATTTGACGTCCAGAATGCGGCTTGTCTTGTCCGCTCTTTCGATCATGCGCCCGACGTTGGCAAACCGCCAACCGCTGTTGCGAGTCATTGTGCCGTCCAGAATGCCGTTAAACAGATAGCTGTTTTCAACGACTTCCGCATAGAACGATGCGTCCGGTTGAGTGTCGCCGCCACCATCGAAACGGCGCACGAAATGGTAGAACGAATTGAGCTGCTCCCAAGCTTCCGATGAGATCGCCTCGCGCACGGTGCGGGCATTTTCACGCGCGTTTGAGATGGCTCTGAGAATAGAACTGTGATAATCCCGATCAAACGTTAGAAACTGCTGCACATTGAACGCGGTGAATTCACCGTAGTGTTCCGCAAAATATTCTTCGTCTCCAGTGGCCCGAACGAGTGGTTCCCATTGGTCGATGGAAGAATCGGGCTGATCGAGGATGAGGTTTTGAGTGACTTCGACAAAGCGAGCGACGTTTTCGGCGCGCTGAACATTTCGGGCCATCCAGTAGATGGAATTGGCGACACGACTTAACATGAATGAACTTTCGAATGACTGAGACTGTTGAAAGGCGGGGCGGCGCCGTGCGGCGGCGGGCCGAGATTTTAGATCGTTTCTTCCCCGTCCCCTGTTGCCGTTCCTGGCGAAGCGATGACCCACGTGTCTTTGCTGCCTCCGCCCTGCGATGAATTGACCACCAAGGATCCTTTCTTCAGAGCGACTCGCGTTAAACCGCCGGGCATGACCCACACGTCTTTGCCGTACAGAATATAAGGCCGCAGGTCCACGTGGCGACCTTCGAAATGATCTCCAATCAGGGTCGGGACTCTTGAAAGTGACAGCGTTGGCTGGGCAATGTAGTTTCTCGGATCCGCCTTGATCAACTCAGCAAATTGATCCTGTTCTGCTTTCGTCGAATGTGGCCCAATCAACATGCCGTACCCGCCAGCTTCGTTGGCCGCCTTCACCACCAGTTCGTCAAGATGCTCCAACACGTACTTGCGATCGTCTTCGCGGTCGCAGACATAAGTCGGTACGTTCGGCAAAATGGGTTCTTCGTTCAGGTAGTACTTGATCATGTCAGGCACATAGCTGTAGATCACTTTGTCGTCGGCCACTCCGGTGCCTGGAGCGTTCGCCAGAGCCACGTTGCCTTGGCGATAGGCAGACATCAGGCCAGGCACGCCCAGCATCGAATCTTTGCGAAATTCTTTGGGGTCCATAAAGTCGTCATCGATGCGGCGATAAATCACATCGACTTGTTCGAAACCGTGCGTCGTACGCATGTAAACGAAGTCATCCTTAACCACAAGGTCTTCGCCCTGAACCAATTCCACGCCCATTTGTTGAGCCAGAAACGAATGTTCGTAGTAGGCCGAATTGTAAATTCCCGGCGTCAGCACAACGATCTTCGGGTCAGCCACATCGTTCGGGCAAAGATAGGCCAGCGTGTCATACAGGTGACTCGGATAGTCAACCACCGGCCGAACCTGTGACTTCGCGAACACGTTCGGAAAACTGCGTTTCATCACCATGCGGTTTTGCAGCACGTAGGAAACCCCGGACGGACAACGCAGGTTGTCTTCGAGCACATAGATGGCATCGTCTGTGTGGCGAATTAAATCCGTTCCGGTGATGTGACACCAGATGCCTTTCGGCGGATTCAGGCCCACGCACTGCCTCCGGAACGATTTCGCCTTTTCCAGAATGGGGCGCGGCAGAATATCATCGTTGACGATGTTTTGATCGTGATAGATATCATCGATGAACATGTTCAGCGCTTTGATGCGCTGCTTCAGGCCCGCTTCCATGTGCTGCCATTCGAACGCTTCCACAATGCGTGGAATGATGTCAAATGGAAAGATTTTTTCCGTCCCCGAATCGTCACCATAAACTGTGAACGTGATGCCCATTCTCAACAACGCTTTGTCGATCACACTTTGCCGCAGGCGAATTTCCGATGGAGGCAATTGGTTGATCGTATCGATCAGTAGTTTGCCGCCAGACCGGGGAGTGCCGTTGCTATAGAATAGCTCGTCGCGAAAATCCTGAGTCTCATACCCAGAAAAGTTGAGGGGTTGCATCGAATCTCCCGAGGAATAAAGTCGCAAGTGAAACAAAAAAAAACGGTCAACGCAGGCTGCTAATCCTCCCGTCGCGGAAAGAGAACTTTATGCAGTTGCGGAACGTAGTACAATGCACCGCTGAGCTAGCCTGGGCAGTAATAGATCGCAGTGGTTGGGCGATTGCCGAACAGGCTCATGAATTTCTGAACGATCTCGACGAAGCGTCGACCTTGGTCCTCAGTCTCTGCCTGTTCAATGCGAAAAACCACGCTCGCCACATCGCCACTGCCCTTGTTTTCCACAATCATCTGCACAAGTTGACGCGCCGCCAGTCGGGAAATTTGTAATCTTCGTTGCTCTGTCGGCTTGCGCCACAGACAGAATAAATCCCCGCAGTCACGCTCCGCTCAGCTCAGCTCAGCTCAGGCAAGTTGAATCGCCGAGCGGCATTGGATGTCAGAAGGGAAGTTGGAACCAAGCAACGTTCCGCGTTTGTCTCGCCTTCGTTTTCCAAAACATGGCGACTGCCTTGAGCGCTAAAAACCGGATCTTCCGGACTGCACACTTGAATTGCATCTGCTGTGCCGAAGTGCGACGAAATCCGACACACCCCGACAATACGACAATACGACGATTCTCGGCTTTGCTTGGTGCCAGCCATCAGGCGGAATCGCGATCAAAATGGGCAGCCACTGCTCATCTTGATCGATCCCTGCTCTTGGTTGTGGCCGATGCGCGGCCGATGTGTGGCCATAGCGCTGTGCTGTTGAAAATTCCGCCTTGACAGAGGTGTTTTGGGGGGACTTTCGGGAGGAGTTCTGGTTCCGTGATCCGTGCCAGCGGGTGGCATCAGAATGACGCAGCCTTCCTGTGTCGCGTCGCCATCGGAAACCGCTCTGGAACGTCCAAACCACGGCCAGCGCTGTTTGTGTCAAGAACTCGTCAGAGCGGTTTCCAATCGCTAAAGCGACACCGCTAGCCTAGACGGCGACCGCTGCTACCTGAATGACGCGGAACAAAACTTGCGCAAACCAAACTCCCTGTCAACATCAGGTTCTTAGCAGGCCGCCCTAGCGTATCAATCGCGGAGACCAACAGCCCCTGCGGCAGAATCTCGCAGAAATGAAAAACCAGACACCGATTAAGCGAGCGGATCTTCGCTTCAAACAGCCGACGGCGGCTACACGTCGAACATCACGACACAGGATGTCGTTTTCGCTCCGCGTTCGATGGCGGTTTGCCCGAGCGTTGTGGCGGCTGCGGTTGCCGTGACGACTTGGCTGAGTAATGTTTGGATTTCGCTGTTTGATATCAAGGACGTCACGCCAGCATTGGCCAGTAGGATGCGGTCGCCTTGTCGAATTTCGAACGTGGCGAATTCGTCGTTGGGTTCAAAATCGTGAACGCCAAGGCAGTTCAATAGAACGTCGCGTTGATTTCTGTGAAGCAACGTTTCCGTCTGCCCGGAACCCGCCAACAGCTGACTCAGAGTGTGATCCCGTGTCAGTTGCTTCAAGGAATTGTTTCGCAGCAAATACGCACGGCAATCACCGACGGATTTTACGATCACGGCGGAGTCGGTCCACAACGCCAAAACCAAACTGCAACCGGCCCACTTGCCGTTTGCTTCGCGGACCGCCTTGACGATCGCGTTGTTGGTGACCGTCAACGCTTCGTTAATGAGTACCCGCAGTTGACCGGCCGTGTACACTGCGACGTGGCGCTTGCTGAGAGTTTGCTGTACAACGTCAATTGTCAGCCCGCACATGGACTCTCCAGTGGCTTCCTCCCTGATCGCGTCTGTGACAATGGCCAATGTTCCGTCCGCCGACAGAAAGCCGCGACGGCAGGCGATGTCCGACGTCTGAAATGTTCCGATCGACAGCTGCGTTCCGACGGGCAACGGCTGCCGTAGTTCTCGCGACCCCAATTGGGGCGCGAGGGGCGCGAAAAACGAGTCGTTCGCTGTTGGCGGTGGAGTTGTATCGATCACGGGGACTGGCCCTTGTTTGCACGGGACAGGAGATTGGCAGTGTTTCTTCCCCTATCATTTTTCGTGCCAGATTCGAAACTTCCGCTTCCGCAGCTGTTTTTCTCTCGCAACTCAATGTTTCTGATGTCTGCCTCTGCCGACTGGTCGTGTTCTGGTCATGCCCAGTGGTCAGCCAGAGCGATCTGCGGCCATAGTGTTGAGGCACTGCAAGCGACAGCGACTGTCGACCGAATTGACGAATGGTTAATCGTTGCTCAGGGCGTTGATCATGCTGGCCGCTTTGTGGCCACAGTAATCTAACTGCCTGACCAGTCGGCGTTGATGCTGTAGCGATACCGGTGCAATGTGCAGGCGATTGCCGCTTGCGTTGTGAGTGGAACGCAAACTGCATGCCTCTGCTGTGGGGTTTAGCGGGATAAAGCTGGCAGAAATCATTGGAGTACGACAGAATGCAGGGGAGCGCGACGCCATGGGCTTTTCCGTCCGATTCCTCAGACGCATTCCCACACAGGAACCGCATGCAAACATCGATTGCCGAATTTCCTGTTTCGAACGAACACGAAGTGAAGTCTGCGGTTCAGCGAGCGCGGTTGCTGGGGATTTTGGCCGAACTGACAGATCGCCAACGGACGTCGTTCGGGCGCGCCGTCAGGGAACTCTGTCAGAACGCAGTGACCCATGCTGCAGGTGGTCGAATTGCCTTTCGGATCGAAAGTACCGATGCGGGTGCATTTGTCGAAGCGGCTGTGTTCGATCACGGCGGGTGGCATCCCGAAATCGAAGCCGTGATGGCTAATGAAACTGGCCCCGACTGCGGACTGCGGCGCGCCAAAAATCTGGCCGATCGTCTGGTGGTAGAATCCGTCGACACCGGAAAAGTGATTCGCGCAGCAATCTGCATGACTGCGCAGGCTGCCGACGTTGACGAAACAGACGTCGCAGAATGGGCAGGCATCTTACGCAAGCCAGCCACGCAAAGCGCTTTGGCAAGCACACGCCGCCGCTCAAGAGCCCTCGCGGAACGACTGGCGACTTTGCAAAACCAACGCGCACAGCTAGAAGCAGATCTTGAGCAGTCGAAATCGCTGAACGAAACGCTGACATTGCTGTCGTTGGTCGCCAGCAAAACCGACAACGCCGTCATCATCATGGACGGTCACGGCTTGGTCACATGGGCCAACGACGCGTTCATCCGCATGACCGGATACACCACGCAAGACGCCGTCGGCGCGCGGCCCGATCACTTGCTCACAGGGCCGCAAACCAGCCGCGAGTCTGTGCGAGAACTGGAACAAGCGTTTAAGCTGGGGCACGGTGTGGGGGAAGAATTTTTGCAGTATCGGCGAGAAGGCACGACCAGTTGGATTTCGCTGAGCCTGACACCCGTCCACGACGACGATGGAGCCGTCACGCGATGGATTGGGATCGGAGCCGACATCACCAAACGCCGCGAAGCCGAACAAGCTCTGAAAGCCGCGCGCGACGCTGCGGAGACCGCCAGTGCGTTGAAGGGCGAGTTTCTGGCGAACATCAGTCACGAGATTCGCACGCCGATGAATGCGATCATTGGCATGACAGACTTGTCGTTATGCACAAACCTCGACGAAGTTCAACGCGACTATCTGACCACGGTCAAGCAGTCTGCCGAATCGCTGCTGGAACTTCTGAACGACGTCTTGGATTTGTCGAAGATCGAATCAGGACGATTAGAAATTGAAGACGTGCCATTCGATGTGTTCAATGTTGTGCGAGACACACTGAAATCCTTGGCATTTGTGGCGAAGCAAAAGAACCTGCAGCTTGGCGTGAACATTTCTTCCGACGTGCCTCGGCATATCGTCGGTGATGCGTTGCGGCTGAGGCAAATTTTGATCAATCTGGTTGGCAATGCCATTAAGTTTACGATCGCGGGCCACGTGGAAGTGACCGTGCAAGTGCAATGGCAGACCGATGACGAAGTCGGCTTGCAGTTCACGGTTGCCGATACTGGCGTGGGTATCGCCGCGGACAAATTGGACCGCATTTTTGAAGCGTTCAATCAGGCGGATTCTTCGACGACACGTCAATTCGGCGGCACCGGACTGGGCTTGGCAATCACTTCTGAACTGCTGCGATTGATGAAGGGTCGCGTCTGGGTTCAAAGCGAACCGGGTCAAGGCAGCCGCTTTCATTTTACGTTGAAGTCGCGTTTGGCAACCGATGCCGAACAAACCAAACTGGCAATGGACAAAGCGGCTGCAGCGGCCATCTACCGCACAAACTCAACCGCCAACACCAAACGCCCGCTGCATGTTTTGGTAGCAGACGATCATCCGGCCAATCGACAGTTGATCGCCAGAATTCTGGAGAAACGTGGACATACCATGCACTTCGCCCAGAACGGCCAAGAAGTCTTGGCGTTGTTCGACGATGGTCACTGCGACGTCATTCTGATGGACGTGCAAATGCCAAAAATGGGAGGCCTCGAAGCCACCGCCGCCATTCGTGAGCGAGAGCGTGAGACTCAATCACACGTGCCCATCATTGCTGTCACGGCACATGCGATGCAGAGCGACCGTGAAGCCTGTTTGGCTGCCGGAATGGACGCCTATCTTTCGAAGCCGATTTCGGCCATGGACCTGATCACTCTGGTCGACAGTCTCAGCGACAATCAAACCAACGTCTCCGTGACAGCTGCCACGGCAACCGGTTTTGTGACGCTCGACGACGCCAGAAGCGCTGCAGCAGAATCCACGGTCGACACGTTTGCTCCACGAACGATGCCGAAGCAAGTCAGTCTCCGGCGACAGCAGCCAGAATTCAAAGCGGCATTAGCGAGGCTCGACAACGACGTAGAATTGCTGCGTGAGCAGATGCAGTTCTTTCTGCGCGACGGGCTGGGATTGCTGCAGATGGTGGAAACAGCGATTCAGAAATCCGATGCGGCGGGACTGCAAATCGCCGCCCATCGACTAAAGAACCTGTGTGCCACGTTCGACGATAACGAAACGGCGGCCGTCAGTGGTCAGGTGGAAATCGCCGCCTGCGCCGAAGACTGGCCGACAGCCACGCAGTACGCGGTGAAATTGCAGTTGGGAGTCACTGAGCTGATCGCTGCTATTCAATCGTTCTGCGGGACACGATAAGCACTCGCGCACGAGTTCCTTTTGACTAGCCGATTGAGTCGCTGGCGTGGACTGTTAAAAACGTGTTGTTGACTGGTGTTTTTCGTTCCGCGTCATTCGGGTCGCATAAGCCTTCCATCGTTTAACCCGTCGCCGCAGACTAGGCTGGAAAACCGAGTCTGCGACGACAGGTTAGACATCAACAATGTCTCAGCTTGCACACAAGCAGGCTGCGCCAGCATCTGCCACGCGCCGGCGCGACAGGCTTCATGGCCGTTTTCGATATCAAGATTCTGATTCCGTTCAACCCGCTGGCAGTTTAAGCATCCTGTCGAACACATCTGTGTGCTACGATGTTGCACCTACTCGATGGCTCAATGGTTCAATTGCACTTCCTCAGAAAGCTCCGTTGTGAACGAAAGCGAACTCATCCTGACATCACTGGCCGGCATTTTGATGCTGGGTGTGGGGAGTCAATGGATCGCAGGTCGGCTGAAGATTCCTTCGATTTTGATTCTGCTGTGTGCTGGCATTATGGCCGGACCGGTGACTGGATTCATTGACCCGGATCAACTCCTGGGCGACTTGGTGTTGCCCATTGTCTCGCTGTCTGTGGCTGTGATTTTGTTCGAAGGAGCAATGACACTTCGCGTTTCGGAGCTCAAGGAAATCGGTCGACCACTGCTGATGTTGCTGACGCTGGGGGTGGCCATTACAGGAGTCGTTTGTGCTGCAGGAGCCTACTATATTCTGGAATTCGATCTGACGAAGTCGATTCTCTTGGGCTCGATCCTGACTGTGACCGGCCCAACCGTTGTGGGCCCTTTGCTGCAGCATATTCGCCCGATTGGCAAAGTCGGCCCTTTGGCTCGCTGGGAAGGGATCGTGGTGGATCCCATCGGTGCCGTCTTGGCCGTTCTGGCTTTTGCGGGGGCTCAGGCAATGGAGTCTTCGAAGTTAGAAGACGCAGCTTTCAACGGGGTGTTCGGCTTCTTACAAACGTTTGGCGTGGGGGCGGCGCTGGGAGTCTTGGCGGCGATGTTGCTGCGGGTCATGCTGCGACGGCATTGGATTAACGATCATTTGCAGAATCCATTCGTGTTGATGATGGTGGTGTTAACGTTTACGGCATCGAATCTGCTGTACCACGAGTCCGGACTCGTCGCGGTCACGGTGATGGGATTGGTGCTGGCCAATCAGCATCAGGTCGCCGTCGGCTATATTCTTCGGTTTAAAGAAAATCTCAGCGTGCTGTTGATTTCTAGCCTGTTCATCGTGCTCACAGCTCGACTGGACCTGCAGCAATTCGCAAACTTTGGCTGGCGTGGTCCAGCATTTCTTGCATTGGTGATTTTGGTGGCTCGACCGTTGAGCGTCATGTTGTCAACAATCGGCTGCGGCTTGCCGATCAACGAACGTCTGTTTTTATCTTGGCTGGCACCTCGGGGAATCGTAGCGGCAGCGGTTGCATCCGTGTTTGCGCTGAAATTAGGCGATGCGGACAAGTTTGTGGCGGCCGCGTTTATCGTCATCGTTGGCACGGTGGTGGTCTACGGGTTGACGGCTGACTGGCTAGCTCGAAGGCTTGGGTTAAGCATCGCGAACCCGCAAGGTGTCCTCATCGCCAGTGCTCATTCAGGAGCCCGCGCCATCGCTGAAGCCCTCAAGAAACTGAACATCCCTGTGCAGCTGGTGGATACGAATCCTTCCAACATCCGAGCCGCGCGGATGGAAGGTCTACCGACATTGTTTGCGAACATTCTGTCGCAACATATTCACGACCTGAATCTTGGTGGACTCGGACGACTGCTGGCTCTGACAAGCAACGACGAAGTGAACGTGCTGGCGGCGGGTCGCGGCGCGGAATTGTTTGGTCGCAAAGAAAGTTATCGCCTGGGGATCAATTCCACCGGAGCCAGTCGTCGAGATGCATCGTCTGGAATGCTGGAAGGACGAGTACTGTTTGGGCCAGGCGCGACCTATCAGGAACTCGACCGGCGGTTTGGTGAAGGTCAAGTCGTGAAGGCTACCAAACTGTCCGACGAATTTTCGTACGACAGATTCCTGTCGCAATACCCGACCGCCCTGACGATGTTCATCATCGATGCTGCGGGGAACCTAAAAATTGTCACAGACGAAATGCCAGTGGAACCGACGGCGGGGCAAACTGTGGTGGCATTGGTTCGCGAAACTGGGCAAGAATGATCGTGTGTACCGCCGGATTCAGACGTTGCATTGATTTAGACTGCCCTCTGGGCACAGGGCAATCGCACGTCGATTGTGTTCCTCACGTTTTGATTTTTTCGTGAATCGTCTTCTGCTCAAGTGGCAAAATCGTTTTGCCGTTTTTTGTGAACCAGAAGGGGAATCGCAGTGATGCAAACGAATGG
>JBDNHJ010000005.1:0-5995 GCA_041688835.1 Fuerstiella sp. | reverse complement strand
CTTCACCATGTTGGCTCGAAGCGGATTGCGTTCGACGTACCGCAGAACAGTGAAGTAGTGATCATCCGCTTGGATGGGAAACGCCTTAAACCGCCCCTGCCAGACGTGACCGCTACTGGATAGAATAAGGGGACATTCTACTTTATGGAAAAGTACTATGTCCCCTTTTACGTTTCTGGAAAGAGATTCTGTTGAGCCTGAAGTCGCAAGGTCTGATGCACGCACCGGAACTGGCGATCGGCGACGGTGCTCTGGGCTTCTGGAAGGCTTTGAAACAAGTGTTTCCCGGTACTCGGGAGCAACGTTGTACGGTTCACAAGACTGCCAATGTGCTCAACAAAATGCCAAAGAGTGTGCAGCCTCAAGCGAAGAATCTCCTCCATGAAATCTGGCGAGCCCCAACGAAAGATGACGCTGGAAAAGCGTTCGATCTGTTCGAAAAAACCTTCGACGCGAAGTACGAATCGGCCGTGAAATGTCTGACCAAAGATCGAAACGTGTTGTTGACGTTCTTCGACTTCCCGGCTGAGAACTGGTGTCACATCCGCACAACGAATCCCATCGAAAGCACATTCGCCACCATTCGACTCAGGCACCGCAAAACGAAAGGCAACGGCAGTGCCAAAGCCAGTCTGACGATGATGTTCAAGCTGGCTCAGAGTGCAGAAAAGGGATGGAGGAAACTTCGCGGACATCACCACATCCCCGAGCTCATCCGAGGTGTGAAGTTCGTCGACGGTATCAATGAGAATCACATCACCGAAGAAGACAACCAGACTTACCCAAACAGCACAATTCAGACCGATATCGTCGCCTGATCAAATTTCTCTAAACACAACATTTGACAGTAACCCACAACAACCCTACACGATCCAGGAGGAATTACAATGCCTGTCCTTGTTCTTCCTTCCTTTGAATCGTAAGTGCTCGTTGTGCGATATCCCTCCGGATCAATGCTGGCAACCGTCTGTCCGGCAGCGTCATAAATTGTGCTGGAGCGATGTCCCAGCGGATTGATGCAGGCGACTTGACGAATGCATGTCCTTTTTTCTTCACTGGCTGAGGAGCTTGAGTGTCAATACTAGCCACACCGCAAAAACGAGAAACTGGTAAAGAAAACCTTCGAGTCCGGGATTAACAAAAAAAACAATCTCAATGAGAACGAACAGGCTAATGAATATTCCCACGACAACTATCCATCTTGGACCTGCAGGTCCGTCAACTAGGAGGAGTGAAGCCGACGCGCATATTATGAATGGCAAATGTGCGATCGCTAAAAAATAAAAGAGCAGCGATGCACTATTCGTGCCATCCAAGAACTGAGGTTTAATTAAAAGGTTCAACCATATTAGAAGACGGACAAATGGCAAATACGCCATCGCCAAAACGATGATTTCTAAGGAACGACCTGACATTCGAAAACCTAGCTATAACCATGGTGCATATCCTGGTGGTCTTGGCTGCACAGCCATAGGGGCCTTCCACGGTTTCTTGTCTACGTACAGATGAAGGTAGCCAATTGGCCCATCCCCAAGTAGATTCTGAGTCGGAGTGTCTGCACCTGGGTGAGGCCAGCTCATTTCGCACATCGGCAACCCCGCGGATCTGACAATGTGCCGTACAAACGTATTGCTGTTTGTTCCGAGGGCCTTATACAGTGACTGTGGCCACCTTGTGAACGGGCCGCGCCATGCCAGTGCATCCTTCGCGTCCTGTTCTGCCCAACCATAAGATTGAGCCGCCAACGCCATGCGATCCCAGACTGGGCGTACTTTTGCAGCTGTACCGTCGATGATCGGCATGAACCGATTGGAAGTGTCTGTATATTGGATAACAGCGACATTCGCTGTTTTCTTCTTCCAGACGCGGACGCCAATCAACAAGTCACTACCTCCCCAAACGCTCCAACCAGGGTTGTTCAGTAGTTCAAAGCTGTCTATTTTGTCGCTTGGATAATTGCCTGCGAGACTGCACTTCTCAAGAATCTCATCTCTCGAAAACCCTTTTGCGTGGCATAGTGGCTTAAACCCAGGGCAACAGATCCAGTATTGCAGTGAATAGTGGTACACAGTGCCGAGCAAACCTCCAACAGGCCTGTCGGCAATCGCAATAAAATCCAGCCCGCTTGGGTCAACAAAATCCAAGGGCTGATTGCGAACGTAGGTGTATAGAGTTCCGTCCGGCCATGGTTCATCGACGGACCGAGACGGGCTGACTATGGGGTCTGGTGTCGTCCAAATGGCTTGCTTGGCGTCGTACCACCTTTCCTTGACATATGTTTTATCTAGTTCAGCATCGAAGACGTACCCCAGCTTCCCAACAAATCGAAACTGCATTTCTGTTGTTCCAGTCGCATCCCTAACATTTCCCCAAGCATCGTACAACCGCGTGTCGGTCACGAATTCAGAACTACTGGTGAGTTCTCGGGTATCGCCTCTGGCATCGAAGTGGTAGAAGTTTGTTTCCGTGCCGTTGTTTTGGGAGATTAAATCTCCGTACTGGTTGGGAGGGTTGGTGAAGACGAGGAGGTCGCTGTCGGTTTGGGACAGGTAGTTTTGATCGTCCCAGAGCCAGGTTTTTGATTCTGTGCCGTCGTTGCTGGTGACTCTGAGGTTGTCGGGGCGATACGTGTTGGTGACAGTGGTGCTGTCGGGGAGTTCGACGGCTGATAAGCGGTTTTCGTAGTCCCACGTGTTGGTTGTGCGATCTCCGGTTGGTTCTTCCACAATCTGCTGGTTACCGTTGGCGTCGAAGGCGTAGGTGGTTCTTCCTGTTGTCGATTCGGAATACTGCGTCTGGTTGGCGGGGTCGAAGGTGGTTGTGGTTCGTGTTCCGTCCTCGTTCAGAATGAGCCGGTTGCCGACTGTGTCGTAGACAAACGTGTTGCGATATGCGTTGGCTCCGCTGCGATGTTCACTCGTGAGCTGGCTTGAGTCATCATAGGTCCAGGTGACTCTATCGCCGCTTGCTTCTCCGACAGCAACGCGGTTCCTGATATCGTCATAACGGTAATCGAATGAACTGATCACGCTGTTGTCGCTCTTGAGATTGTGGAGATTCTTGAGGTTACTTGCGGCATCGTAAGTGTAGGACGCTCGTGTGCCGTTCGCCAGTTTTTTCACCGTGCGTCGACCGGCGTTGTCGTACGCGAAGGTCGTGCGTTCATTGAAAGCATTGTGCAGTTCTGTGATCTGATTGACGCCGTTGTACACGTACGTAAGACGTCCGGCATCCGGTGCGTCCATAGTGGCCCGATTGCCCACGGGGTCATAAGCGTAGGTGATTGTCTTGTCGTTTGGATTTGCGGCCACGCTGGTCTGACCGTTGCCATCGTACGAATAACTATACCGCCCGGTGCCATTGGCCATCAGTGTTCTGTTGCCGACGGAATCGTACGCAAATGTGGCTCGGCTTCCATCGGGGTATTTCCGGGTGGTGAGCTGACCATCGTCACTATACATATAGGTTGTGCGGTTTCCTCGGGCATCGATTCTCAGTGTCTGCTGTCCCGCCGCGTCGTAACCAAGTGTCGTGCGGCGGTTCAGCGGATCGATCCGCTGGATTTCCCGCCCCTCAGTATTGTACACAAAGCTGTGCCGATTGCTGCGAGCATCGACGAGGGCGGTCCGCTGACTGGTTGCGTCATAGACTGTGGTTGTGCGATATCCTAAAGCGTTGATTTCTTCAACAGGACGTCCCACAGCGTCGTAGGTGTTTGTCGTCCGTTTGCCAAGGGAATTGACCGACGCCACAGTTTGAGAGGCGATGTTGTAGACGGTGGTGCTACGGTTCCCCAATGGATTGATGCTGGCGACCACGCGACCTGCGGTCTCGTACACGCTGGAATTTCGATTCCCCAGCGGATCTTCGTTGGCCACAGGCTGTCCAGCCGTGTTGTAAATCGTGGTGAACCGATTGCCTAGCGGATTCACGACAGCTGCGTTCTGGCCAACGCTGTTGTAGACATTGGTCGTGCGGTTTCCTCGGGCATCAATTGAGGCCGACTGCCGCCCGCCCGCGTCGTAGACGGTCGTAGTGCGGTAACCTCGCGCATTGACGAATTCCACCGGCTGCCTGTCGGCGTTGTACGTGGATGTGGTACGGAAACCGCGAGCGTCAATACTGCCGACGGTCTGGCGGGCGGCATCGTAAAGCGTCGTGCTTCGATTCCCAGACGGAGCGATGGCCGCGATCACATTGCTGTCTGCATTGTAGACAGTGGTGGAGCGTCGGTTCAGTGGATCGATATTGGCGATTGTGCGGCCAGCGGCGTCATGCACTGTCGTGGAGCGATTGCCAAGTGCATCCACGGATGCGATTCCCTGCCCCGCAGTGTCGTAGACTTGGGTCGAACGATTTCCGAGAGCATTCACGCCTGCAATCGGCTGACCGGCTGCATCGTACATTGTTGTATTGCGATTGTTCAGTGCATCAATTTGCACAACCGCCTGTCCGGCAGCGTCATACGCCACACTGCTGCGGTGCCCAAACGGATTGATCGTCGCGACCTGTCGTTTCAGTTCATCATAGACGGTGGTCGTGATACCGCCTGTCGGCGACGTCACTCGAACTTGGTTGCCGTTGGCATTGTACGTGTAGCTCGTGCGCGCTCCATTCGCTTGAATTGCGGCCTGTGGGCGACTGCAGCAATCGTCATAGATCGTTGAGGTACGAGCTCCACTTGGTGCAATCGAGGAGATGATTCGGCCACTGGCGTCGAAGACATTCGTCGACCGCAGACCTGAAGGATCAATCGATGCGACAGATCGGCCAGCGGCATCGTAGACGCTCGTTGAACGACGCAGCATCGGTGAAATGTTGGCGACCCGTTGTCCAACGGTGTTGTAAACGTAGGTCGTTCGGTGTCCGAGCGGATTGATGCTCCCCACCAATCGACCCGCGTCGTAGATATTTGTGGTCCGTTCCCCGAGCGGAGTGATGCTTGCCAGTGGCTTACAGCCGGCATCGTAGATCTGGCTTGTTCGATTGCCCAGTGGGTCAATCGTGGCCAAAACGTGATTACTCGCGTCGTAGATCGTGGTAGAGACATGGCCAAGGGCATTTTTGATCGCCTGCCGTTGGCCGTTGAAGTATGTGAAGCTCGTGCGATTGCCCAAAGCGTTAATTGTTGCGGCGACGCTTCCGACAGAGTCGTAGACCGTGGACATGCGATTGCCCAAAGGATTGATGACGGCTGACACGCCATTCGTGGAGTACACAAAGGACGTGCGGTGACCCAGTGCATTGACTTGCGCGATCGTTTTGCTGTTCGCGTTTCGCACATAGGTTGTGCGATGTCCCTCAGGGTCGATCGTTTCGATCGCTTTTCCCTTGTCGTCATAAACATAAGTCAGCCGACCGTGTGCCGAAACCTGTGACTGGATTTGAGTGACGTTTCCTGACACTTTGGTGTAGGTCAGCGATGATCGCACCCCTGATGCATCTTCATAGCCGATGGGGTTGATTGCGTCGTAGGTATACGTCACGCGATTTTCCAGTGGATCAATGACCGAGCGAATATTCCGCAACAGGTCGTGAATGACCGTTGTAACGTTGCTGGCGGGGTCTGTGATCCTTGTCGTGTAGACGTCGCGATACGTATAGGTATATCGGTCGCCGGATGGCGTCTGGATTTCGCTGCACCAGTCGTTGGAATCGTAGGAGTAGCTCGTCCGCAGACCTTCCGGGCTGATGTTGGAAATCAGGCGGTCGTTGGCGTCATATCGCAGTTCCGTCGGAAAACGCAAAAAGGGGACATTCTACTTTTTCGGCTTTCTGGGGCGTCCGCGTGGTCGGAGCGAGGACTCCAGTCCGAGTTGGATGGCCGTTGACTGCTGCCATGTCGAATCGCCGAAGGTTGTCCCCCGCGAAAGACTGTGACGCAATGCTTTGAGTTCCGCTTGCGTTTCGGCTCCGTTGACGAACCGTGTCCACTGCGAATGCTTCGGCAATGGGCCTTCGCACAACAGACCGTCGGGGCCACTGCGAGCGTTTG
>JBDNHJ010000282.1:0-9149 GCA_041688835.1 Fuerstiella sp. | reverse complement strand
TGCGTTGATTGAGAAGCAGCAGCAGCTCATCGCCTTGCTCGGGGAGAAACGTCAGGCCGTCATCAGTCATGCGGTCACCAAAGGCTTGAACCCCGACGCCCCCATGCGAGATTCCGGCGTCGAGTGGTTGGGCCAAGTGCCAACGCATTGGGATGTCTCCAAAATCAAGCACCTTTGCTACGTCAACGATGGCAATCATGGTGAAGAGTATCCCAAGTCAGATGACTACACAGATGAAGATAGTGGGGTTCCGTTCATTCGTGGCGGCAATATGCAGAACTTCCAAATAACGAATGAGGGCATGCTGTACATCACGCAACGCAAGAACGATTCCATGAGAAAGGGGCGACTCCAAGCTGGCGACGTTCTGTTCATGAATCGCGGTGACATTGGCAAACTCGCACTAATGTCTGACGACCACGTTGGTTCAAATCTCAACTCACAGATAGCTTATCTTCGCTGCGAGCAAGAGAATGTCTCAAACCGTTTTCTGCTCTACTTCCTTGCGTCTGACTTGCTCGGTTCGCATGTCGAATCATTGAAAATGGGTTCCGTGCTAACTCAGTTTCCAATCGCGAACATCGTGGCTATTCCGGTACCGCTTCCCGATGCCAATGAACAGCAACAAATCGTCACTTATATCGAGCTACGTTTGGAAAAGGTCGATGACCTCGTTGGAAAAGCAGAGGGAAGCCTTGAGCTTCTCCAAGAACGCCGCACCGCACTCATTTCCGCCGCCGTCACCGGCAAGATCGACGTGCGTGGCTGGAAGCCTCCCTCCTCCGCTGCGAAAAGCGAAACCGAAATGGAGGTCGCATGAACGCTGACATTAGCCGCTTTGGCGATAGCCGCGGTTGTCACCTGAGCCGATGGGCGAGAGCCGCGGTTCCTACACACACGGATCGATCCATAACCGTGGCTATCGCCAAAACGGCTAAATTGAATTTGGCTGAAATAACCGGGGCTAGCGCCCGTCGGCTCAACTGCGGAGGACTCGATGGAAATTCATGATGAACCGGTTGGTTACTTCATTACTTGGACGGTGTACGGCACGTTCCTTCAAGGCGATGCGCGTTGGTGGCGAAAGAGAACTGCTGCCGAACAGCCGCCCCAACCGTTGCTCGAACAATGGCACCGTGATCGACTGAAACACGACGTCATCCTGCTAAACGATGACACACCGCAAAGTCGTCGAATCCGAGATCGAATATCATTGCAAGAATCGCGGATGGAAGCTCTGGGTTGTCAACGCAAGAACAAACCATCTTCATGCTGTGGTTACAGCATCTGGATGCTCTGGCGAC
Source organism: Fuerstiella sp. (assembly GCA_041688835.1). GTDB lineage: Bacteria > Planctomycetota > Planctomycetia > Planctomycetales > Planctomycetaceae > Fuerstiella. The sequence continues at coordinate 7,845 of JBDNHJ010000282.1, read as the reverse complement.
AAAGTTCGTGACCAGCTGAAAGCGAATTGCACACGAGGAATTCGAGAGATTGATAGTCGTTTTGTGGATCGACCGGTTTGGACAACGAAGGGCGATGTTCAGTTTTTAAAGACCGATGATGATCTTGAGAACGCAGTCGTATACGCAGGCGAGGTGCAAAACCGAATGGGGCTTGGGAAATGAACAAACAACAATTTAGCCGATGGGCGATAGCCCCGGTTGTTGAACGAGTCTGTAGAAACCGGGGCTATTGCCCTACGGCTAAATTGCCGGAAGCCCATCATGAACGCTGACTCCCAAGCAGCCGTTTTTCAACAGGACATGGTGCGGTGGCGATTAAGGCACGTTTTTCGATGTTTTTGAGCAATTGTTCCCTTTGCACACCGAACCAGATGGTACATAATCACTCCAGATCTTAATGTGTGGAGTGTTTTTGTACCGATTCATATGAGCCCATCAGCCAACTCACCAGCAATCAAATCCGCGCTCGCGATCATTAACCAAAACAATGGCATGATCCGAATGGCGGATGCGGTGCGCGCAGGCATCCACCGCAACACACTTCAGAAGATGATCGAAAGCGAAATTCTGATTCGTGAAAGCCGAGGGCTGTATCGACTGGCTGATAGACCTCCGCTCGGAAATCCAGATCTGCTGACCGTCTCGGCCAAAGTGCCAAAGGGCGTGATCTGCCTGATTTCCGCTCTTTCGATTCATGAACTGACAACACAAATCCCACACGAGGTGTATGTGGCGATCTCGCGCAACGCCAGCCCGCCGCGAATCGACTATCCACCAGTACGCAGTTTCCGATTCAGTGGAAAAGCGTTTACTGCCGGTGTTGAACAAATGAACTTTGACGGGTTCGACGTGCCAGTCTACGGCCGTGAGAAAACGATCGCTGACTGTTTCAAGTACCGCAATCAAATTGGCATGGATACCGTCATCGAGGCAATCAAGTTTTACAAATCACAGCCCAAACGAAATATAACAGCGTTGATGGAATATGCGTCGGTCTGTCGTGTGGGAACAAAGATTCGCCCGTATCTGGAATCAATTCTTTGAGCAAACGCAAACCTACCAATGTTGCGACCTCTGTTCGTGCACGGCTTGCCACTCATGCCAAAGCAGGGGGCCGCCCCTTTCAGGAGGTGTTGCAGTATTTTGCGATGGAACGGTTTCTTGCCCGTCTGTCGAAGTCCGATCACTCCGATAAATTCATCCTCAAAGGTGGGTTGATGTTCGCGGTTTGGAATTCGTCGTACACGCGCCCCACCAAAGACATCGATTTCCTCGCCTACATGGCCAACGACGTTGATGCTGTGGCTGATGTTGTCCGGGAGATTTGTCGGATTGACGATCAAACGGATGGGATTGAGTTCGATCCGAAAACGGTTACTCCAGTCGTGATCAAAGAAGACGCAGATTACGAAGGCGTTCGTGTAACGTTTTTAGGTCATTTGGAGTCGGCCAGAATCAATATGCAAATCGACATGGGCTTTGGCGACGTCGTTGCCCCGGAGCCAGAAATGCTGACGTACCCGACGATTCTAGATCATTCGGCACCACGAATCCGCGGCTATCCGGCAGAGACCGTTGTGGCAGAGAAGTTTCAAACGATGGTGCAACTGGGGCAGCTCAACAGCCGAATCCGTGACTTCTACGACATTTGGAGTATCTCACGACAGTTTGAATTTAATGGCAACACTTTGAAGCATGCGTTGGAAAGTACTTTCTCCCATCGCGACACCGGGATAGAGCCGAATCCGATTGCTTTTCAGGAAGCGTTCACCAACGACAGTGCCAAGCAAAGTCAATGGACTGGCTTTTGCCGAAAATCAAAAATTGAATCAGCTCCGAAGAGCCTGTCCGAAATGATCTCGGAAATCGCTGTGTTTTTGACGCCAGTGGCCGAAGCGACCGTCGACCAGAGAACTTTCGATAGCATTTGGAAGCCGGGTGGACCATGGGGATAGAGAATGTCGCCGAGGCGATTTCATTTCATCGCAAACCCGGCAAGCTAGTCATTTGGGCCGGAAACCATTGTTTTTCAGGGGTTGCTTATTTCATTGCAAACCACACTTGCCTTATTTGACGGTTATTTGATGGACGACCCCGATTTGGACCTAAGAGCCTACAAAACCCGTAAATATCGTCACTTTGCCCAGATTTCTTATTTGATGACATCATGAACGCTGACTCCAAAGAAGCCGCTTTTCAACAGGACATCATCGACCAAATGGTCACGGGCGGTTGGAAGCTCGGCGATCCGGCAATGCGAAAGGATGTGCGCTAACGATGGCTACTGAGTTCGTGATTTACACCGATGAATCCGTGAAGGATGGAAAGTTCTTCTCCAACTTCTACGGCGGTGCTTTGGTTCGTTCCGGCGACTTGGCGGAAGTTCTGGAGAAACTTGCCGACATCAAGGCCGAGCAAAACCTGCACGGGGAGATCAAGTGGACCAAGGTCACAGGAAACTACCTCGACAAGTACAAAGCTGTCATGGACGTCTTCTTCGATTTGGTCGCAAATGATGTCGTGAAGACGAGGATTATGTTCACAAACAACACGTACATTCCTCAGGGCCTGACAGCAGAACAACGTCAGTCGGAGTATCATCGACTGTACTACCAGTTCATCAAGCATGGCTTTGGACTGGCGTATTCGAATGAAGATCATGCTGGTCCGAAACGAGTACGACTCAACATGGATCAAATGCCGACGAGCCAGGAAGAAACCGCCCAGTTTAAGTCTTTCCTTGAAGCACTATCTCGCAGCTCGGGAATGCGTCGTGCAGACGTTGACTTTGATCGGCGGCAGATAGCAGAGGTAGATTCGAAAGATCAGGACGTGCTGCAGTGCCTGGACGTTGTTCTTGGGGCCATGACATTTCGCCTGAACAACATGCATCTTGTGAAACCGGAAGGTCAAAGCCAACGTGGCAAACGGACGATTGCCAAAGAACAGCTGTACAAGCACATTAACGGACGAGTGCGGTTGATTTACCCAAACTTCAACATTGGGATAGCAACTGGTACTCAGGGCGACATCACTAATCGTTGGCGACACCCTTACAGGCACTGGCTGATGATTCCGAAAAACCACGAACGCGACATGACACGGGCTAAACCTTGAGGCGAACGAGCGCATGAAAAAACCCCGTGCTCACTATGTCTTGCGACGTGCCCCAAGTGGAACTTGAGCCTTCGAGAGCGACAGGGTCTTATATCAGTATCGGCCCGAATTCTCGCCCAGTCAAGTGATACCTGTAGTTCCCTCAGCGGCGAGAAGCTAATCGACCATAACGGCAGCGAATACGACGAAAGACAACAGGAAATGAACGCTGACTCTAAAGAAGCCGCTTTCCAGCAGGACATCATCGACCAAATGGTCGCGGGCGGTTGGAAGCTGGGCGAACCGACCAAGTACGATCGAAAACTGGCTCTCTACACCGACGATTGCCTGCAGTACGTCAAAACGACTCAGCCCAAGACCTGGGAAAAGTACACTCAGCTGTACCCCACCAATCGCGAGCAGGCGTTCATCGACAAACTGGCGTCGCAGCTTTCCAAAGCCGATCCGCAGGCATCCGACAAGCATTTACGCACGTTTGGCACCCTCGGCGTGCTGCGTCATGAAATACGCGACAAATCGGCGTCGTTCAAAATGTGCCAGTTCAAACCCGAGCACGGCTTGAACCCCGATACGCTGGCAATGTACGACGGCAACATCCTCCGCATTGTGCCCGAACTGGTTTACAGTCCCTACGCCACCGCCGCTCATCTGGCCGAAACCGGCAAGCAGGCTAAGAAGTGGCGGATCGACCTGGTGTTGTTCGTCAACGGCATCCCCGTTGCGACGATGGAACTGAAAAGCGAGTTCAAACAGGCGGTCGAGAATGCGATTCGCCAGTACAAGAAAACGCGACTGCCCAAAGACCCCGAAACGAACAAGCCTGAACCGCTGCTGACCTTCAAACGTGGTGCGCTGGTTCACTTTGCTGTCAGCCAGTACCGGGCCGAAATGACGACGCAGCTGGCGGGCGACCAAACGGTGTTTCGTCCGTTTAACAAGGGAACAAAAGACGGCGGCGCGGGTAACGATACGCCCAAGGACATCAACGACTACGCCACCGACTATTTGTGGAACGAAGTTCTGGCTCCCGCGAATCTGCTGCAGATCATTGGCCGCTTCATCCACCTAGAAATCAAAACCGAAGAGGAATGGGACGGACGCAAGACGAAGAAAGAAACGCTGATCTTTCCCCGCTATCACCAATGGGATCTGGTTCGCAAACTCGTTCAGGCGAGCCGCGATGAAGGCCCTGGCCACAAGTATCTGGCTCAGCACAGCGCCGGTTCGGGCAAGTCCAACAGCATCGCCTGGACGGCTCATCAACTTTCGTCGCTGTACAACGATAACGGCGACAAGGTTTTCCACAGCGTGATCGTCGTCACCGATCGCACGGTGCTGGACGACCAACTGCAGGACACTATCTACCAGTTCGAGCATGCCGACGGCGTCGTCGGACGCATCAACCGCGACGAAGGCCAGGGTTCAAAGTCAGAAAAACTGGCAGCAGCACTGGAGAGCAGTCAGCCCATCGTGATCGTCACGATCCAAACCTTCCCCCACGTGCTGAAAGCCATCGAGAACAGCGTCAGCCTGAAAGAACGCTGCTACGCCATCATCGCCGACGAAGCCCACAGCTCGCAATCTGGACGCACGGCAGGCAAGCTGAAAGAAGTGCTCTCGACTGATGCAACCGACGAAGACGTCGAGGTCACCGCTGAAGATGCATTGTCTGCCAGCGTTGAAGCGCGTAAAGGTTCAAAGAATTTGAGCTACTATCCGTTCACAGCCACTCCGAAGAGCAAAACGCTGGAATTGTTTGGTTGTCTTCCGAAGCCCGACCAACCGCCAAACAAACGCGATAACAAACCGTTCGCGTTCCATGTCTACAGCATGCGGCAGGCCATCGAGGAAGGCTACATTCTGGACGTGCTGAAGAACTACACCAGCTACAAGGTTGCGTACAACCTGGCTCAGAAGGTCGCTAAGCGGGATTCCGAGGTCGATACGAAGAAAGCCAAGGTTAGACTCGGCCAATGGGTGCGACTGCACGACTTCAACATCGCCCAAAAGGTAAAAGTCATCGTCGAACACTATCGTCAAACGGTCATGGGGCTTTTGAACGGCCACGCGAAGGCGATGGTTGTCACGGGATCACGCAAAGAAGCGGTCCGATACAAACTGGAATTCGATAGGTACATCTCGAAGAAGAAATACAGTCAGTTGTCCGCGATGGTCGCATTTTCAGGCGAAGTCGAATTCAACAAAGACGATCCGAATTGCGGCGGCCTGCTGGGCGAGAAGTTCACCGAAAAAGGCATGAACCCTGGCCTCAAAGGTCGAGACATGCGGAAGGCATTCGACACTGGCGAGTACCACGTGATGATTGTCGCCCAGAAGTTTCAGACGGGATTCGACCAACCGAAGCTCTGTGCAATGTACGTCGACAAGAAGCTCGGGGGACTGGAGTGCGTGCAAACGTTGTCGAGGATTAATCGCACGTTTCGGGGCAAGACGGACACTTACGTTCTCGACTTCTTCAACGAGCCTGGCGAAGTGCTGGAAGCCTTCCAGGAGTACTTTGAAACAGCAAAACTGTTGGATGTGTCGGACCCGAACAAGATTTGGGACCTGTTCGACAAACTGCGAGCAAGCGGCATTTTCCTGTGGACGGAAGCGACTCTGTTCAGCGAAATCTTCTTCGTTAAAAGCAAAAGCAACGCCGCAATCCGGAACGTGTGCCAGCCTGCAGTCGATCGATGGCAGAAACGATTCCAGCAAGCCAAAACTGACTTCGAGAAGCACAAGAAGCTGTTCGACCACGCAAAATTACTGGGCGATCCAACCTTCATCGCCAATGCTGAAGGCGACATGAAGGAAGCCAGGAAAGACTTGGATGCATTAGGCCTTTTCAAGGCCGACCTCGTTTCCTTCACTCGCTACTACGAATTCATGTCCCAGATTGTCGACTTTGACAGCACCGACCTGGAAAAGCTGAATCTCTACGCCCGACATCTTGCGCCGCTGCTGCGAGAAGAAGCCCCGGAAGACGATCCGATCGATCTGACTTCTGTAGCGCTCAGTCACTATCGTCTGTCGAAGATCAAGCAACAGGACCTGAAGCTGAAAAAAGAAGGCGGCGAAGGACTCAGCCCCGGTACAGACATTGGTAAAGGCAAAGTCAAATCCAAACAGGAAGAATGGCTGTCTCAGATCATCGGTCGGTTGAATGAGTTGTTCATCACCGACGGACTGACAGATAAGGACATGATCAATTACGCCTACACCATTCACGACAAGATGCGTGAAAACAAACGAGTGATGCACCAGATAGACAACAACTCACCAGAACAGGCTTTGCTGGGTGACTTTGCAGAAGCCACCGATGACGCAGTCATGGACAGTGGCGAAGCGCATGAGAATCAGAGGAACCAGTACCTCAACATCCCGGAAATCCAGGCGAAGTTCCAACGAATTGTCTTCAATCTGCTGCTCTCCAATAAGGCGTAGAATTTCTCGGCAGGTCTTATCAAGAAGAACAAGAAAGGCGGAAAATCGTCATGAGTAAACTTCGACAACAGAAGCCGGAATTGAGCCCCGAGCGGATACAGGAACTGGAGAATTTCCTGCGCCCATTGGACCTGCCGAAAGACGACGCGACGTTGTCCAGTTGGATCAAGGAAGCCGCCGCAATGGTGGCACGCGAGCCGGAAACACTTCAGAAAATGCGAAAGGAAAAAGATGACTGACTCATTGGTACAGTCGTTGTTTGATGGTGACATCGACATCGTGGGTGATGTCCACGGTGAAATCGACGCCCTGAACGCGCTGCTGAAGTGCTTGGGGTACGATGATGTGGGACGCCATTCAGATGGCAGGCGACTGGTGTTCGTTGGTGATCTGACAGACCGTGGCCCGGACAGTCCCGCTGTGGTCGAGTTGGTCAAGCGATTCGTCGACGAAGGACGTGCTCAGTGTGTGCTGGGGAATCATGAACTGAACATCCTGCTGAATGAGCGCAAACACGACTACCATTGGTTCTTTGGCGAGGAATCGTCTGACGGTGGTCCGACGCCTGCCGTGCTTTTGGAAACGCAGATGGAAAGGGACGCGGTCCTGACGTTCTTTCGGTCGTTGCCAGTCGCACTTGATCGCGATGACCTGCGCGTCGTGCATGCCTGCTGGGACGATAAGATGATCGAAATCGCTCGAAGGTCGAAAGACGCCGTCGGTTTGCACAATGAGCATGCAGCGAAGATCGAAGCCAATGCAAAGTGGTCTCCGGAAGTCAAAGGTCAAAAGGAACGCCTGAAATGCGAACAGGGGGCGAGACTGGCCGTGCAGAACGACAATCCCATAAAGGTGCTGACGTCAGGCAAAGAGCAGCCGACACCGAAGCCATTTGAAGCCAGTGGAAAGCTCCGATTTGAAGAGCGCGTGCAGTGGTGGACAGACTACACCGATGGTCCGTTTTGCGTCTTCGGTCACTATTCGCAATACCGAACCGTGACCAGGACAGCCACGAATGCTTTCTGCGTCGATTTCGCCGTCGCGAAACGTTGGACAGAACGTCTCGCGAACAATCCGCCGCAGAGATCTAGCGAGCCGTTTAAGGGAACACTGAACACTGGTAAGCGCCCATCAGCACCGTTCTTGACAGGTGGTTTAGTCTGGCGAGCATAGTATCGCTTGTCATGACTTTTTGTGGAGGTGTTTATGGGGCGTTGACGTGATCCTGCTGTTCGTGCGCGGTGGGAAAGAATGATTCGT
>JBDNHJ010000040.1:0-17874 GCA_041688835.1 Fuerstiella sp. | reverse complement strand
TCAAAGCTCCCACTGGCGAACGTTCCTGAACGAAAACATGACTCAGGAACTCAAGACGATTCATCCCAACCGACACGCCATGAAAAATTACTCCCCCCTGATACTCGCATATTAAACGGCGGAATGCCGGTTACACCCAAAGCAAAACACGGAACACGGAAAGAAATTTTTCTGACACTACCGTTTTCTATGTGCTGGTGATGGATTGCCGGTGTCACAACTTGATAGGCAGAGGTTCTGGAAGAGTCGGAAATTTTGTCACCGTTCACGGAAATGCGCCGACATCAAAATTTGTACAGAAAGATTCATGCGGGGCCGTACGGCGACTGCCAAAAATCTTCCTGTACGCAATCTTCTTGTACGAAACGGGGCTGAATCTCCGATGCCGTGAACCGCTATTCTTAAACCCCTGCCTCCGAAAACCGTGAACGACTACGATTCTGTTGTCATGAGGTACGTCGCCCCCAAGGCAATGATCACCATGATGATCACCCAAAAGTAGACGCGGTTGCGAGACAGCTGGGGGCGGGTGGCATGGTCGCTATCCGCTTCGTTTGTGCCATCAGCATCGTCAAACAATTCATCAACAATGGAACGTCGGCTGAGCCCCAGCCCTTTCCGGTCGTCGATCATTCTGATTGACTCGCCAGCAACATTCAGCAGCATGTCTCCCAGCCGTCCCTGAACATCACGCGCTGTGAAGTCTTTGTGCGGTTCTTTGAGGATCGTGATCAGTTGGCGAATTTCGATCAGCTGTTGCACATTCGCTGGAGGATCTGATGCCGGGTCCACTGCGGCCAGCAAAGTTGCCAGCAGAGCACCGAAGTTGATCAAGTCTTGTTCGATGAGTTCTTGAAATGTCGGCGGCGTGCGAGAGACGTCGTGGGCTTCGGCGATCCAATGATGGAGTCCGAAGCCGACGACTTTGACCACTAGTTCATCGGAAATGATGATGGAGTCGGCCGTCAATCCGCCGTGGGTGATGCCGCGATTGTGGGCGTGCTGCACGGCAGAGGCAATTTGCCAACCGATGTCCGTGAATTCGTCCCACTGAAACAGCAACCGCTGCTGCAATCGATGGCTCAGGGATTGGCCTGCGGGCCGTTCCGTGGCGTAAAATAGCAGTCCCGCGTCTTCGCCCCAGAACAGCAACGGCAACACGTTGGCATGTTGTAGCGCGCGAAGACTGGCCTCGTCCTTACGAAAGGCGGCCCGAAATTCTGACGATTCAGAAATTTCGGCCGTCATTCGAGTCAGTCGGACCGGGGTCGAAGTGGGGACATGAATGGCGCTAAATGCTGAGTAAAATTCGGCGCTGTCCAGTTCGCCAAGAATCTTGAAGTTGTCCGAGGATTGGATACTCACGGCTCAGCATTCTTCCGGCTCAAGTGCCGAAGTCGGTCGGATTGCCAAACAGACCGCCGGGTGCGTTTCCGCCCATGCCGCCCTTGAGGTTGAGGTTCGGTTTGCGAACCGGACGTTCCACTTCTTCGACTTCTGCCTTCCGCATACTTTCTGGCTTTTGTTCCAGTGCCTTCAGTGACAGACTGACGCGTTTCCGTTTCTGGTCGACTTCTAGCACCTTGAACTCTTTTTCGTCGCCCGCTTTTACAATTTCGCCGACGCTTCCGACTCGCTTCCACGCCAGTTCGCTGATGTGTACGAGACCTTCGACACCGGTTTCGAGTTCAACGAACGCCCCGAAGTCGGACACACGCGTGACCTTGCCGCCCACGACGCTGTCTTTGGGGTATCGATCGCTTAAACCCTGCCACGGGTTTTGCATCATCTGTTTCATGCCAAGACTGATGCGTTGTTTTTCTTCGTCGAACTTCAGAATGCGAACCTGTACCTGCTGTCCTTCTTTGAGCACCTCATTGGGATGATTGATCCGTGACCACGAAATTTCGCCCACGTGCAGAAAGCCGTCGATCGGACCTAGGCTCACGAATGCACCGTAGTTCTTCAGCGTCTTGACCGTCCCAGGATAATCCTGTCCCACTTCCAGCGTTTGCAGGAAATCTCCTTGAGTGCTTTCGCGTTCCGCTTGCAGCACGGCTCGGCGGCTGACAACAAGGTTTCGCTTCTTCGGTTTCACTTCTGTAATCTGGACGGTCAGGGTCTGGCCGACATACTGTTCAAGTTCTGCCACAAAGCCCATGTCTACCTGGCTGGCTGGCAGAAACCCTTGCAGATTGTTGATTTTGACCTGCAAGCCGCCTTTGTTGGTGGCTGACACCATGCAGTCGACAATTTGCCCAACGGCCAAACCATCCCAACCGCCACTCGACTTACTGCGTGCTTCCGGCAAACGAGCTCGAAACAAACCGTCTTCATCAACTAGCTCAATAATGCAGGTGACGTTGCTGCCGACTTCCGGAATTTTTCCGGCTGCGAACTGCTTGGAGGAAATGATCACGTCGTGCAGCAGACCGGCATTCAGGAAAATGTCATCGCCGTGAATGTGCTGCACACTGCCGGTGACTTTTGAGCCTGGGCCAACTTCTTCTGCGTCGGATGAAGGAGTCGCAGCAGCAACGACTTCGTCGTCAGCAACTTCATGCTGTGGAGGTTCAGCGGACGACGGGACTTTCGCTGTGCTGAGCGCCTGCGAGATCTCCGCATCCAGATTGGCATCCAGTTCATCCGCTTCTGGAATTTCGACAGCCTTGGTGTTGGTTGGCAGTTCAGGCCGCTGAGACTTAATGTCTTCGCTGCCCTTGGGTTTTTCATCGGCCGCTACGCCAAACTTCTGCCGAATTCTTTCCGAAGGTTTCTCGCTTGCTGGCGGTACTTCGGTTGTTGCTGCAGGCACTTCAGCGACTGCTGGTGCTGGTTCAGCTGCCGCTGGAAGCTCGGTAGCCGCAGCAGGTTCTGCGGGCTCGATAACTGCTGCTGCTGGTGTTGTTGCTGGCTCAATGGCGACGGGGTCGGCGACGGGTGTTGGGTTGGCGGCGGCAAGTGCTTCCGCCACGGACGGCGTGGGAACTGACGGCTCAGGAGTTGACGGCACCACAGCAGCTTCAGCTGTCACGATTTCTTCTGCAGGGGTCGCGAGCGTCGCAGAAGTTGCTTCAGTCATCTCTGGTGTCGCTGTTTGTTCCGCTGCAGGTTGCTCGCTTGTCTGTTGCGGCGTGTTGTCTTGCGGTCGTTGTTCTTCCGTCGTCATTTCCAATGTCCTGTTTGGTCGCACCAACCAATCGGGGGCGATCCGGTCCGTTGCCTGGGTGTTGAATATGTTTCTCAACACCGTCGATAGAAAGTAAGAAGGGCGAACTGCCCGTGCATCACGCTGAGAGGATATCCGAACAGCTGGCCCTTGGCTACTGCCGGGACCGATTCTTTACGGTAGCTTTTTAGCGATGATACAGCGAAATCCGACTGCATCATCTGCGGAATCGCCGGGGATCATGAAATAGGTGGACGAGGAAAGCCGCGGGTGCTGATCTTTCCACGATCCTCCGCGTATCATACGCAGCCTTTCTTGCCCCGAGGCCACGGAAGGATCGCTGCCCGACACAAACTCCGACAAATATCCGTGAACATCATACAGGCCCCAAGCATTGGGCTTTAGGACACCAACAGCCGGGTCATTGCCAGCAGCGTTTCCCGTGTGCCAAGCGTAGGTATCCAGCAGTTCTGTTCCGGCCGCTGCTTCCGGATCGCGAACAGAATCGCGAACAGAATCGCGAACAGAATCGCCGAAGCCATACCGAGTGCTCGAACCAGCTCGGCAACAATATTCCCATTCCACGGCTGTTGGCAGACGTACGACTTCGTTGTTTGGGATCAGCTGCATGGCCTGCAATCGCGTCGTCAATGTTTCACAGAATGCGACGGCGTCAGAATATTGAACATTTTCGACGGAATTGCGTGGGCCCTGCCAACGACTGGGATTTCGTCCCATCACAGCGAGATAAAGTTCTTGAGTGGTTTCGAACTTTGCGATGCGAAACTCGGACGGCAATTCCGTTTCGCGATACTGCAGTTCAAACTCAGCGGGCGTTCGGCTTCCCACGGCAAACTTGCGAGGGAACGGCGGCGTGCCCGGCTGAATCAACACGGATTCCTTCATGAATCGGCGCACCGCAGCCTCCGCCGACGCGGACGGAATCGCCGAAGCCCGATTTTCGTCCGTGGGTTCGTCGTTCTGAGCCAACGTGGCTGAGCCTGCCGTGAGCGACAAGCAGAGGAAACACAGGCAGAGAATACTATTGACCAGCAGGTTTTGAATTCGCATGTATGGCATCCATCGATCATGGGGAAGAAGGCGGTGGATTGGGATGTTAACACAGCATTGACTGTGAATACTGCCGAACCCCAGTGTTTTCCGGCCAGTAATCAGTCGTGCATCAACTGTGCTGACCACCTAGAATTGGAGTCCGAGCTGCCCGAGCAGCAATGACATTCAAAAAAATAACGGATCTCGCCCGCCTTGCCATGGTTTTATCGTGAGTCCTTCCCCGCCGCCTCAGGCAGAACAAGATTCTCGCTGGCTTCGTAACCTGATGGAACTTTCCATTCTGTTTGTGATGGCCGTGATGATGCTGCGCGGATTTTTTCTGGAAGGTTATTTGATTTCGACCGGATCGATGGCTCCTGGTTTATTGGGCTTGCACAAACAGATTGCGTGTCCTTCATGCCAGCACTCTTTTGCGTTTGGCGTGACGTTCGATGAATCAGTGGATACAGCACAGGCTGACGTCAGTTTATCGAATCGTTATGCCAGCTGCCCGAACTGTGGCCAAGCAAATATTAATGTCAGTCAGACTCCCACGAATCATGGAGACCAATTGCTGGTCCACAAAGGCGTGTTCGATTTTCGCCGACCGCGCCGCTGGGAAACAATCGTGTTTCGAAATCCGGCGAGTACCGGAGAAGCGTATCTGAAACGTGTCGTGGGGCTGCCTAGCGAAAGCCTGCAAGTCATCAATGGCGATTTGTTTATCGAAGGCGCGATCGCTCGCAAGGACTACCAAACTCAGCGGGACATGCGAATCGAAGTCTTCGACGTTCAACACACAGTTCATGATGACGAATGGCAGCTTCCGTGGAAGGCCACCGGGCGCTGGCAATTCGCTGACGGCAAATTCTTCTGCACAGCGGCCAAGCCCCCACACGAAAGCGGAGTCACGCTGTCTGCTTTGGATACCTTAGACGACGTAACGCCGGTCACAGATTGGTTGCAGTTTCAAAACTGGCGTTGGACGGGCGGAACGCACTTCAGCGAAGTGCCACTGCAAGGCGAAGATGCAGAAATCGACTGGCAGCACTGCCTTGAACAATTGCAATCACGCCCCATGTCGTGGGTGACACGGTTGGAGTTCGATCGCGAACGCATGGTGCTCAGGCTACACGGTGTGATGCCGTATCAGATGCAACGCGACTTGATTACGTGGGCCGATTCCTCGGCGTTCCGGCAGGCGATTTATCGCTTGGCAGCGCTGTCGCATTTAAGCCCGGTCACGGATCAGTACGGATACAATTCGCTGGTCTCGTCGCCCGAATTTTCGGTGCAGGATTTAATGGTGGCGGCAAAAGTCCGTTGGGCCGAGCAGCCGACCGTGGTCGCAGTGCGAATTCCTGTCGGTGCCGATTTGTTTCGAATCGAGATTCATCCGGCCACTGGTGTCGTCCAATTGTTCGCAGATGGCGTCGCGCAGCCGGTTCGAGAATCACGATTGGATGCTGCGTCGATCGCTGCGGCCAAGCTGCCGGAACGTGGCTTGAAGATTGAAGTTTCGAATTTTGATCATCGTGTTCTGGTGGCTGTGAATGACGCCGTTGTCTTCGAACCCCTAGACATCGGCTTTCGCGATCTCGATGCGTTGCAGGGGCAGCCTCAGGACGGAGGCATCGGTTTTGATGGTGGCAATGGGGCCACACAGCGGACGGCCGAGTTCGTGAATCGCCAAAATCAAATGGCTCTGGGCGTGGTTGGCGGACAGGTGTTCGTTGATAGTCTAAGACTGTATCGCGACGTACATTACACGCCTGGGCGGCGGACGAACGGCATCCGGGAACCCTATCGTGTCGGGCCAAATGCGTATTTTGTGCAAGGCGACAACAGCCCCGTGTCGTCTGACAGCCGCAGCTGGCCGGACCCAGAAGTGCCCCATAAACTGTTGGTCGGAAAGCCTTTTGTGGTGCATTTACCCTCAAAGCCCGGCAAAGTGACCATTGGCGGCTTCCAACTGCCAATCCGGATACCTGATTTCGCCAGAATTCGCTATATTCGGTGAGTAAATTCGGAGGTTGGGCAGGGGCTTTGTGCCAAGAAACTTCGCTTTCCAGCGAAACACCAAGTCTTGGCGTTCGCTCCGCCCAGCAGACTTCTCCCACACCAGTGAAAACCGGGACGTCCCGACATCGATATGACAGACTCGAACAACAAAACGAAATCGGCCAATTCGAAATCGGCCAATTCGAAATCGCCCACGCCGGAATCCACGGTTCCGGCGATTGACAAATCGAAGAAGAAAAAGAAACGACAGGACGACGGTTCTCGCGAGACGATTGAGTCGATCGCGATCGCGTTTATCTTGGCGTTCCTGTTCAAAACATTTCAGGCCGAAGCCTACGTCATCCCCACCGGTTCCATGGCACCAACTTTGTATGGGCGTCACAAGGAAGTCACCTGTGACGGCTGCGGATTTTCGTTTGCCGTGGGTGCCAGTTCTGAAATTGACCAAGAAACGGGCCAGTTGGATTGGCGACTCAAATTCGTGTATTGCCAAAATTGTGGCAAACGCAGCAAAGCTACCGATGCTGCTGTTTTCAATGGTGACCGAATTCTGGTCAACAAACAGGTGGCGGAATTCAAACGTTTCGATGTCGTCGTATTCAAGAATCCGGAACAGGGGCACGTCAATTACATCAAGCGCTTGGTCGGTTTGCCGAACGAAACGATCCGCATTCGCAAGGGAGACATCTGGGCTCAGCCAAGTGGCAGCGATGCTTGGCAGATTCAGCGGAAAGCAGATCCTTTCGTCCAGAAACACATTCAATTAACGGTCTACGACGATAAGTTTCCCGCTCGCCCGCTGCTGGAACAGGGGTGGCCCGAACGCTGGGTTCCTGCGGTCGAAAGTTCTGCCGATGGTTCTGTCGGTGGTTGGATTGACAGCGAAAACAGCTGGCAGCCTGATCGAACCGACCGCACGTACGCCTGCAACGCTGATTCTGACGAACTGCAATGGCTGCGGTATCGACATTTTTTGGCGAACGAATCGACTTGGCCAGACCCCGATCAGGTTCACCCAGAATTGCCGCGACCCACCGCCACTTTGATCACAGATTTCTGCACCTTCAATGCTTACGACTCGCGATACCCGAACGGGGGTGACTTCACAAAACCAACTGGCATCTACTGGACGGGCGATTTAACTCTGAACGCCACGATAACAGTCGAAGTCGTCCAGCCGGGCGCGGCCTTGGTGCTGGAATTGGTCGAAGGGCCTCAAACATTCAACTGCAGCATTGATCTGAATTCCGGCGTTGCAACAATCAGCGTGGTGACTGCGGAATTCGGAACAGCGGCTCCGATGGCCATCGGCAGCACATCAATGACGGGTATTGGTGCCTACGAATTGGCCTTCGCGAATGTCGACGATCGCATTTGCCTGTGGGTGAACAATACACTGGTGGAATTCAATTCCGGCTGCGAGTACCAAAGTTCGGATGTTTCGCAACCGGGGCAACGCGACCTTGCACCATGTGGCATTGCCGTCAGCAACGCAACTGTCGGTGTTTCGTCTTTACTGCTGGAACGCGATATCTATTATCGCAATGAGGCGTTGCAGTTTACTCGTGAACAGGGGATCAGCAGAACGCAGGGCTCACAGCGCGAAGTGCTAAGCGAACGCCAATTGCAGATGCTGGTGCATGACCCCGAAGCGTGGGCTAAAACATATCAGGACGAAGTCGTCGTGCAGCTCGAAAACTATGGACACTACGGCGACTACCAACTGGATGAAGGTGAATACTTGATGTTCGGCGACAATTCTTCCATGAGCAAGGATAGCCGCCTGTTTGATTATCAGTCACGACCGATCCACGGTGTCATGAACCATCGCTACGCGGTGCGACAGGAAGACCTGATCGGTAAAGCGTTGTACATCTTCTGGCCGCATGGTATTCCGTTTTTAAACGGTGGCAAAGGGTTTGCCATTTGGGGTCACTCTGGTGAAACGTTATCCGATCAGGATGGCAAAAAAAACCTCGATCCGAAAGACTACCCCGCGATGCGGTTTCCGTTTTACCCCAACCTGTCACGCATGAAGAAGATACGGTAAACACGGTTACGGAACTGCTCTGCTGTTATTGCACACCACCTGAACTTAAACTCCCCGGTCACTGAGAAGGATTCTCGAATGACTCTGCTAAAATGTGAAGGTCTCGTCAAAGACTATCCCGGAAAACGGGCCGTTGATGGCGTCGATTTTGAAGTTCACGAAGGCGAAATTGTGGGCTTGCTCGGTCCTAACGGGGCCGGCAAAAGTACCTCGTTTCGCATGGCCTGTGGCCTGGCCGCGCCGACTCGCGGTCGAGTGTTTTTGCGAGATCAAGACATCACGCACTGGCCCATGTATCAGCGTGCTCAGCATGGTTTAGGCTATTTGCCTCAGGACGCCAGTATCTTTTCAAGGCTCTCTGTTGAAGAAAATATCTTGGCTATATTGGAGTTTCGTGGGGTCACGAAAAAAGTAAGCAAGGCCCGTATCACGCAACTGCTCGATGAATTCGGCTTGCTGGACAAACGCCAGCAGCGATCCGGTTCGTTGTCGGGTGGAGAACGCCGCCGACTAGAAATTGCGCGAGCCCTCGCCAGCGATCCTCAAATCCTGCTGCTGGACGAACCGTTTACCGGGATCGACCCCGTCACGATTCATAGCATTCAGGATATCATTCACGGATTAAAAGACCGTGGAATCGCCATTCTGCTGACGGACCACCGTGAACGTGAAACATTGACGATTACAGATCGCAGCTACATCATCTGTGCTGGTCAGGTGTTGGTGTCTGGCAGTGCAGAAAAAGTCTTGAATGATCCGGGGGCGATCGAAAAATACTTTGGTCGACGGTTCGATGCGAGTTCGATCATCGACGGTCGAGACAGCTTTCGCGACGCCGCGTGATACGGCGAAAATACTATTTATCGATCACCATTTATTGATCACAAACGCGACGGAGAGACACAGATGAGTGCAGGATTTGGCGAAGACGATCAGGTTGATGCAGTGACTGCACGTGGTCGCGACTGGCCTTGCCTGCAACAGTTTATTGTGTTTTTGGAAAACAAGGTCGGAGCACTCCACGAATTGCTGCGGAAGGTCGAACGCGATGACCTAAAGATCATGGCCCTGTCCATCCTCGATTCTTCGGACAGCGCTATTGCGCGCCTGATTACCAACAGCTACGAACGCACACGGGAACTGCTCAAACTATCCGGTCTGCCGTTTACCGAATGTGAAGTCATTGGTGTGCTATTGCCAGACGTCGACCAGCCACACAGCAACATTTGCGGTTGCCTGATGTCGGCAGAACTGAATGTCCATTATGTCTACCCGCTGATGTACCGCCGCGACCGCCGCGGGGCCGTGGCGGTGTATGTCGATGACGTCGATGAAGCCTTGCGAGTTCTCAAAGAACAGCAGCATGAATTTGTGACAGAGGATGATTTGCTTGAGTACGATGATATGTTCGGTTAAAATATGAAATATGAGTGCGTCAAAACCCTGTCTGCTTGCCAACCCGTGTTGACGCTGGTTTCTGTCCTGCTTTTCGGTCAGTTCACAATTGCCGCCGAACTGGATGCCACAACGCCTGCGGGTGATCTGCACGGACCGTTGGAATTCTTGCAGCACAGTTTGGTGCTGTCTGCCGAAGACGGTCGGCTGATTGCTGCGGCTGAGCGGCAACTGCAACTGGGCGACAAAGGCCAGGCATTCGCCGCGCTGCAGGCTGTGTTTGCGCGGGAACACGATTCGTTTACACCAGCCTTACGCGGTCAGGGAGCGTCCAGCGCTTATCAATCGGCATTGCTGGTTTTACAGCAAGCGGACTTCGGGGTCCGGCGAGACTGGACAGCCGAAATGGAACCATTGGCTGCGATCGCTTTGCAGACAGCAGGCAGTGATTCAGCCAAGGTGGACATGGTTGCACGTCACTTTCCGTATACGTCATCGGGTCTGAAAGCTTACACCATCCGCGCAGTGCTGGCACAGACGCGGGGACAGCTGCAGCTTGCGAACGCGATGTTGGCTGAACTGGATTCGCAGTACGCGAACACGACGGTCAGCTTCGACTCAACGACCACGCTGAATTCGATTCGCACGCGGTTTTCGGTTCTATCACCAGTGATCGAAAAACCCAAACTCGCGGGTGGTCCGCTGATTAACGCACCGCACAGGCTGACACTTCCATGGCCGAAGCCAGCGTGGCAGTGGCAGGAAAGCGTCTGGGAATTCCCGCAGGGGATGACGGCATTCGCGGCGCTGACTGATCCAACTCATCGTGCAACGCTATCGATCAATTCGTGGCGGCCGGCACTGACGCCCGTTTCTATGATTCTGCGAACGCCGTTCCGGATTGTGGCCTTCAATCGCACAACGGGCGATGTTCGCTGGTCCGTTAGAACTGACACTGTGGGCAATCGCCTTGGCGTGAAGGGAAGCATGCCCAGTACAAATTATGGTCGTGCCCCGTCAGCGGAAGAGCTGCTGAAGATGGAGACGCTGGGCAGCGTGTCCGCGTCAGACCGTTTCGTGTTCTTCGTCGATCGCTTCCGAAAACTGAACAGCGAAGCCAGATTGCCCCAAGCATTCGACGATCCCAATCTGCAACTCACAGACGCAGAACAGAATGGTGGAACTCGACTGGTTGCCGTTCAGCTGCAACCAAACCCTGCAGTCGCTTGGACAGTCGGTGACGCGGAAACATTCGACTACCGCATTTCGACAAACCTCACGGTGGATTCGACATCGAGTTTAGAACCACCGCCGGACGCCTTTAAAAAACGAGATCCAGAAACTCCTTCACCGTTTGACGGACAGCATTTCTTAGGCGTGCCGCTGATCCATGATCAGCTGTTGTTTTTGCTATCGGCCGACAGCGAAAACGTGTGGCTGAATTGCCTGACGGAAGCCACCGGGCGATTGCTGTGGCAGATGCCAGTGACCTACCAAGACCAACAACCGTTGCCCAGTCGCGGCCGATTGGTGATTCAGTCTGAGCATTTGCCGGGAGCGTCGTTGTGTGGTGTTGCGGAAGATACTGTTGTGTGTGCGATGAAATCGGGAGTCGCCGTGGGCGTTAGTTTGGCTGACGGTCGATTTCGTTGGGCGACCAATGTTCGCGGTGGAGATCTTTCGCGAGACGCTGGTGATCAGGCGGCGTTTATGCTGCGACAACCCACGATTCAACGCCAAAGCTTTCCGCCGTTTCTGCATCAGCGGCGAATGTTTTGGTCGGCTCAACAGTCGAATCATGTGTCGTGCATTGACACCACCAACGGAAACATCACCTGGCAGATTCCTCGCGAGTCGGCTTCTGGTGGCGTGATGGAAGGCAGCCACGACCAATATGCTGCGGGCGTGACCGACGATCAGTTGATTCTGATCGGAGATCGGCATATTCGAGCAGTCAATGTTGCCGACGGATCTCAGCGATGGGCCACTTATCTTCCGCCACAAAGCGGCAAAGCGACTTGTAACGATCAGCTTTGTCTTGTGCCACTGCAAAACGGACAGCTGGCCTATGTGAATCTTGCCGACGGAACGCTGAATGCTGTTTCGCAGGAGACTGCATTCGGCCAATCAAATCAGACCATGGGAACACTGCTGGCGGCTGGCGAATTTATCTATTCGACGACTCCCATTTCCGTGACCGCATTCCCCGCTGGTCGACTTGGTCGTGAAGTTCCAGCAGGCCATTCCGCGTTGTTTGTTGAAGCGCAGGAAGCCATTTTGTCCGCCGATATTCCGCAAGCGATTTCCATTCTGCAGCAGGAAATATTACAGCCGCAGTCCCCGAAAGACCTGCGTCGCGCACAGGATCTGCTTGCAAACGTTCTGCTGCGGACACTGGCATTGGAAAGATTCCCGCAGCCCAGCTTGGACAACACCTCCACAGTCAGTGCGTTGCGATCAGTGGACATTCTGCAACAGCTGCCTCTGACCGCAGAACAAAGTCTCCGGCTAACTGTGCTATCGGGCAACATCCAGACGCCACCTGATCTCAACGCGCCGGCTCAGATGCTTGATTTGCTGATGGACTGGCAGGCTCGTTCAGACGTTGCGGCGTGGGCCAATCTTTCCAGCGGATCTGCGGCGCTGATTTCACAATTCCGCAACCAGCCTCAGTCTCTACTGGCGGCGGCAGAACACGCCATTCTGTTTCCCGAACACGTGGGCGCGGTCGACGCCCAACTGGCATTCGCTGACCAATTGATGTCCCGTCATTTCCCGGCTGCGGCAGAACTTTTTCTGTTGGCCGCGCGACGCAATGCTGCAGAAGACGATCGCCAAAAAATTGACGCTCAAGTTAAACAAGTCCGCCAACCGTTTATGCGAACCAGCTCCGATGCTGCGAATGCGCCGGTCACCTTCGGGACATTTCGCGTCGAAGAAACGCCTCATCTGTATGCCGACAATCGAATCGCAGAACTGCTCAACGAACGTGTGTTGCAGATTCAAGCTCCGGAATGGTTTGCCAACCAACTGTTGTTCAACAATCGCGTGCTGTCGGTGGCGGATCTAAATCGCGGAGTCATCAGTACGGACGTTCGTCTGCCAGCGACGCCGGAAAACATGGATGGTGAGAGCGGTTTTGATTCTCCGGGATTGCTGCCGATTGTGGGCCAAGACGACATCGGCATGGTTTCGCTGGTTACAACTCATAAGCCACAGCTGATGTGGTGGAAACGATTCGAACGAGACGAATTCGACCTGACGCCGCTGCAGCTGGGGCCATACGGTCCTAACTTCTTGATTGTTGCGTCCGAAAATCGGCTGTCGTGTCTGCATCCTCTAACAGGAAATGTTCTCTGGACGCGAAGCCTAGCGTTCGGATCGCGTGGACGGAATCTGTTCAATCGGTCGATTCAGTTTGCTGGCGACGATCAGGTCGTGGCGGTGTTCGGCGAACACATGCAAAGCGGCCAAGTGTTCCGAACCAAAGATGGGCTCCGATTGGGTGTGGTGCCGCTACAGATTCCCAAGAATTCTGTGCCCATCATTGCCGGTCGACATGTGCTGTATCCTGATCAGCAGCAGTTGCGATTGATCGATCTGCTGGATGGCTCAGATCTACTGCAGGGATCAGATGTGCCGAAGGTTCTGCTGTCAGCCAATGCACCGCTGATTTCGAACAACCGCGTGGTCATGATGTCAGAAGATCGCGAAGTCGTGGTCCTAAATATGGATACCGGCACGATTGAACTCAAGTGCCCCATCAGCGAAGAGCTCGAAGCTCAAAACCAACAGATGTCTGGCATTAGTGCTTTCGAGCGAGATGGACGTATTTACGTTCTGGTGAAGAACTGGGGCAATCATTATAGCCAGCGATCCGCGTCGTCTCGCATGGGCGAAGTTCGGATCGATCATGGCATGCTGTTTTGCATTGATTCGAAAACCGGACAGCGGCTCTGGAACCACAAAACTCTTCCCGCCATCGTGCCGCGGATTCACGGTGATCCGATCGATGTCTTGGTGAAGTGGTCATGGAACGACCTCGGACTCATTGGGTTCAACGGGATCGGGTTTGAGCAACGAGGTCGAACCGAATCGTTGCAAGAACGTTCGCTGACAGTCACAGTGATCGACGCCACAACCGGCGAGATCAAATTCGAAGCGGACCACCTCAGCCCCGGAGAACCGGTTCGCTGCGTCCACGATGCCGCGGCGGGCACGATTACGCTGGAATCGGAAACGGCGGAAATCAAAGTGGACTATCACCACGCCGCTGAGTGACGTTTTTCGGTGGCGGGTAAAATTCCGTCGTAAAGCCGGGCTCTCGTCTGGTTTGCTCACACATTCACCGGTAGTCTGCGTAGAACGTCGATTTCATGACTGATGTAGCGGAACTCGTCAAGAGTTTCGTTCACCCTGAACAACGAAAGTCTTGACGACTTCCGCTACGATCAAATGTGGCACTTAGGAAATCGACATCCCTTACACACGCATTCGACCGCTCTATTCTGAGGCTGCAGTGACTCCCGATTCTCCACAACTTGTGTCTCTTGGTATTCAGCAGACGCAGCTGCGCCCATTGTTGAGTCTTTCGGACAGTGAGTTGCTGGCGTGGCTGGCCGCAGCGGGTGAACAAAAATTCCGTCTGAAGCAGATTCAGAAATGGATGATTCAGCGACGTGTACAGTCGTTCGACGAAATGACGGATCTGTCCGCTGCACTGCGACAAAAACTGGCTGCCGAATTTCAATTTTCCAGTTTTGAACAGGTTGGCCACCAGATCGCCAGCGACCGCACGGAAAAGCTGCTGCTGAAGCTGCACGATGGCGAATTGGTGGAATGCGTTTTAATGCGTGATCCCGGCCGTCGCACCGTGTGCATTAGTACCCAGGTCGGATGTGCCATGGGCTGCGTGTTCTGCGCCAGCGGACTGCTGGGCGTCAAACGCGACCTCACCGCCGCAGAAATTTTCGAACAGGTACTCGTGTTGCATCGCATGCTGGAAGACGACGAAAAAATCACGAACGTCGTCGTGATGGGGATCGGCGAACCGCTGGCAAACTACGACAACCTGATGTCGGCACTGGATGTGCTCAGCAGCCCCGATGGCTTGGGTCTTGGAGCACGTCGAATCACAGTCTCGACAGTGGGTTTGCCCAAGAAAATTCGCGAGTTTGCGCGTTGCGGAAAACAGTTCAACTTGGCCGTTTCGCTGCATGCTCCGAACGACAAACTGCGGACGGAAATTGTACCGGTCAACAAAGGCATTGGGATTGAAGAACTGCTGGCGGCTGCCGACGATTTTTTCGAAGTGACAGGGCGTCGAGTTTCGTTTGAGTACGTGTTGTTGTCTGGCGTGAATGACCAGCCGGAACACGCCGAAGAACTGGCCGACCTGATGCGAGGCCGCAATGTTCATGTGAATCTGATTCCGATGAACGGAGTCTCCGAACTGGTGATGACGGCCCCCGGCGAACCACTGACGCGCCGCTTCTGCGGCATCTTGGAATCACGCGGCATCCCCGCCACCGTCCGCAAACGCAAAGGTGCCGACATCGACGCCGCCTGCGGCCAACTACGACTCAATCGCACAGAATCGTAAAAGTCGGTCCATCCTGCCGGGATGGACTTCCGCCCGTAGGCGGAGCGACTCGCAGTGAACGCGGCATCAGCAACTGCGACTGTCGTTTCTTAAAGCGTGAGGACAAGGTGGCAGCTGCGCTACGAATTCCTTCCCGCCAGGAAGGAACGACGGGGAGTGACAATCAGTCGTCCTCAGGCTAGATTCGACGCCGATCAGCGCCTAGGGCCGATGGCGGCGTTTCTCAAACAACGCGCCACCGCCTCGTCCTGATCCGCCAAGTCAATCGCCCCGGCGATGTGGTGGTACAACTGGATGCAGGAGCGGTCGTCTTCGTCTGTTGACTCCCGCTTCAGTTGCGCAGTTTGCTCCAGCGATTCAAAGCCGTAGTTCATGAACGACCAGTCAGCGACGGTGTTACGCGCCCGATGCTGGTACCAGCGTTTCCGGACCGACCGCCGAAAACTCGCCAGACGCTCCGCCGGCGACGCGAATAATTCCAAAACTATAAGCAGATTTCCATTTCGATAAATCGCTCCGGTTGCTTTTGAAACTGTAACGCCATCTGCTGCAACGTCTTCCAGCGCGTAACGTGGTTGGGGCTTTCGTAAGCGGGTTCTTCTTTTGGCAACGATGTTAGCAGAGATTTCAGGATCAGCATGCCGCGAACTTTTTGAGTTCGTACAGGACCGGCGCGTTCGCACGTCAGACACAGCACGTATTCGCCACGTTCCACGGACAACCCAAGATCGCGTTTGATTTGTCCGGCAGCGAACCTTTCGCTGATTTCGTTCAGTACGGCGTTTAAGTACTGCCAGCAGTCTGCAGTTGGAATCGGCAGCAGTGGGTCTTGTTCGGTGGTTTGCCGAGCCAGCTTGACAATGGTCTTGGCGGCGGCTGAATTCAGAAAAACTTGCTCACAGTCCATTTCCAGAATCGTGCGGATTCGTAGCTTGCCGTCCTGAAGACTACTCAAGGAGATATTCAGGCGATCCAAAAAATCGTGCCGCTTCCATCGCATGCGAGCTCGACGAGACGCGGCGTAAGAAGCCACACCAGCGGCCAGCACAATCCACAACAGTTCGGGCCAGTTGTCTTGCAAGTAATCCAGAAACGATTGAACAGCGCCATTCATGGCCGAAACCTTCGAGTAAGAAAATCAGTATCGGAGAAACGGACAGTAACCGACCATTGAAGATACGCACAGGGACCGGCGGCGGATCACAATGTTCGCAACCAATCGCCGAGATTTGCGACCGGCGATGGCAACAACGCCCAGTTGGCTTGCATCTTAGCCGCCACGTCCCCAGCATATCGGCGCAGCGGGCGGACGTGTCGTCAGCCGGCTGCAGCTATGACACGTTACGGCAAGCAGTCGCGATCACAAGAAAGACAAAACATGAAAACGGCCTTCACCTGTACCTTCAGTTGGACCTTCGCCTCTACATTCGCTCTGCTGTTTTGCAGCAGTCTGAGCCATGCACAGAACACGACTAACTTTGCTCAGATTGGCCACGTGGATCGATTCGACGCCGCCGTCGACAGCTTGATACCGGCGGACGCCAAGATTGAAGTGTTGTGTGGTGGCTTCGAATGGGCGGAAGGCCCTGTTTGGGTTCCGGAATCTTCGAACCCATTCGGCGGATACGTGTTGTTCTCCGACATTCCCCACAACGCTGTGATCAAATGGCAGGAAGGTGTGGGATCGTCGGTGTTCATGAAGCCTGCGGGCTACACGGGCGTCGCGGACTACGGTCAAGAACCTGGCAGCAACGGAATTGCACTGGATGCCAACGGCCAGCTGGTGTTCTGTGAACATGGTGATCGGCGAATTTCAACACTGACGAAGTCTGGTGGAAAAATGACACTGGCCGACCGATGGAACGGCAAGCGATTGAATAGCCCGAATGATCTTGCCATTCGCCGCAACGGTGACATCTTTTTCACAGACCCGATCTATGGACTACCAAAACGAGAACACGATGCGGCTCGTGAAATCGACTTTTGCGGTGTGTACCGACTGCAAAAAGACGGCACCGTCACTTTGCAGTCGAAAGAACTGTCACGCCCCAACGGGATCGCGTTCTCACCAGACGAAAAACTGCTGTACGTGGCCAACAGTGATGATCAGGATCCGATCTGGCGTGCGTTTCCTGTGCTGGAAGATGGCAATCTGGGAACGCCGACTGTGTTTTTCGATAGTTCACAAGAAGACCGCATTCCCAACGGCGGCGGTGACGGCTTGAAGGTCGATGTTCATGGAAATGTGTTTGCGACCGGCCCGGGTGGCGTACTGGTTCTGTCACCGCAGGGAAAACTGCTGGGACGAATCGTGACTGGAGAACGGATCGCGAACGTCGGTTGGGGCAATGACGGCAATGTGCTTTACCTGACATCCGACATGTACCTGTGCCGGATTCGAACCAACACCAAAGGTGCCGGTTTCTGAACGAACCAACGCGACTTGAATAAATTCGCGAAGTTCTCTCAGGTGATTGCTTTTTTGTGTCACAGCACCCCGATAATGTGCCCGGCCTGAGTGATCATCACAGGCTGAACAGTTGTCCCAACCAACGGAACCGCAGTCTGAATGTTAAGATTGTA
>JBDNHJ010000281.1:0-24069 GCA_041688835.1 Fuerstiella sp. | reverse complement strand
CTCGGTTTCCCTCGGCGGATCGGCGTCCTGTTTGCAACCACCCATCGTCCCACGCCACCGCCTGCCGAGGCGTCTCGGTTTCCCTCGGCGGATCGGCGTCCTGTTTGCAACCACCCATCGTCCCACGCCACCGCCTGCCGAAGCGTCTCGGCCTAGATGATTTCGCGGCGGTTGTTGACGTAGTCCCAGACGACGTAGCGGTCGAGATCTTTGCCGGCGGTGAAGAAGACGCGGCCGCCCGTGCTTTCAGCTAGGCGGTGAGCGAACTGGACGTCTTCGTGAGACTGTGACCAGCTGGGCAGCAGGAAGATGTTGATGGTGATGTCTTCGCGGTGGCACAGCATGCCTTCGCGCATCGTGGCTTGTTCCGTCAACGGATCGGGCGGATACAGCATATACAGATCGCTGCCATCGAAGTGTGCGGTGGGCAGTCCGTCGGTGATCAGGATGACTTGTCGGTTGGGCGTGTCTTGTTGTGCCAAGAATTGGCGGGCGAGCTGCATGCCGTGTTGCAGATTAGTGAAGTGTGGCGGGACGTGCATTTCGCTGATGTCGTCGCGGCTCATGTCCGCCCGCAGCCGAACGACGGGGTTGGTGACGGTGGGGATTTTGGGCATCAGGTTGATGAGTTCCCCCGGCGGCACGACTTTGGCGAAGGTCGCGACTTCGATGAATCTCAAGAAGTCGCCGGGGAACTCGCCACTGATGAGGCCGTTGAGGGCCAGTGCCATTTTCTTGACGTTGATGTACTGACCGTCGTACCGCATCGAACCGCTCATGTCCATCAGTACGACGGTGGCGCACTTGGGGTTGTTGCGAGTGCGATGAATTTCGATGTCATCCTGTCGCAGGCGGATGGGCCGTTCGTTGCCCTGCCGCAGCATGGCATTGATCATCGTTTGCGGAATGTCCATTTGCGTGATTGAGTCACCGAATTCGTAGGGCCGCGTGCGTTGTGTTTCGACAGCGCCTTCGCCGTCAACCGCGTTTTGGTGGCGACCGGATTTGGAAGCTTCGAGATTACTGAAGATGCGTTCGAGCAGTTTTCCTTGGAACAGTTTGTAGGCTTTGGGCGACAGATGAACCTTGCCGTCTTGTCCGGTGATGCCTTGAGTTTCCATCAGGTCTTTCAGGTATTGTTGGACCTGTTCCTGAAACTGACGCATGTTTTCGATCTGTTCAGAATCGGCGAATTCGGACAGTTCGTCGAGATCGATGATGGCCAGTTGAGCGTTCTCTGTGGCGTCTTGAAGTTGCTTGAGGAGTTCATCGATTTGCTTGAGTTCATTCAGGATTTCGATGGCTTGAGGAATCGTCATGCCTTCGCGGCCGGTGAAGGCGTATTCGGATGCGAGGAAATCGATTTGATATTTTTCGCCCAGTGTCTCCATCACGCGCAGCAGTTGTGATGCGAAGCGCGGGTCGGATCGTTCGGCTTGATACCACAGATGTTCGAGCGGATAGATTTGTTCGTCGCGGACGGCTCGGTTGAAGGCTTTTTCCAGTTTGCCCGTCGGCCGCGCGGTCTGCACATCTTTGCGGAACTTTTTGCCGATCTTTTTGTGGACGGAATCGGTTTCGTATTTCGCGAGGATGCGTTGTTTGCGTTCTTCGAGCTGCTTGATGAGCTGCTCGAGTGACGGGCCGAGTCCTGCGAACTGGCCGGGATCGAGTCGGATGGCGTTGGCGATTTCTTCTTCGCTGAATTCGCGCATGGAGCCGAACTGCAGCATGTGTTCGAAGACCGGTGACACGAGGTCCGGCGGCGGTTCGCTGGGTGACGGAAACTGAGCCGGATCGAACTTTTGGTAGGTGTGAATGATTCCACCACGGTTCGGATTGTTGTGGGAAGTCGGCATGCGGTGCGATCTGCGGGGCGATCAATGGGGATCTGAATCTGAATAAGCTGAGCCCGATTATAGAGTCGATTTCCGGAAGGTCTGCGATTCCTTTGGAAAAAAACGGCCAAGAAAAAGCAACAGAACCCCATCCCTCCACCGCCGAATTCATTTCGGTGGAGAGACGTTTCTGCACTACCGGCTGCTGTGTTTGTGTTTTCGTTCCTTGTGCTTCAGTCCCGGTCGGGACGGCGGACTTTTGCCGTCGGCGGTAGCCGACGGATGTGATCCTACCCACGAAATAAGTCCCGGAGGGACGACAGAGGGTTAGTCCCAGGCAACGTCTGTCGTCCCTCCGGGACTTGCAAATCAGGAAAAACGGGAACCGGTGACTGTCGTCACCGGCAGAAGTCTGTCGTCCCTACCGGGACTAATTCCACAGCTTCGTGAACTTGGAGGCGGACCAAATTTATTAGGCCGCACAATTTTCGCACGATCTTCTTGACCTGCCGAGGTGCATCACTACACTAATGCACGTCATGAACGTCAGTCCCGCTCAATTTCAGGTTCACCCGTCGTCCGGCGTGCCAATTTACAGGCAAATCATGGACCAAGTCCGTGCGTTGGTTGCGGCTGGCGGCTTGGTGGATGGCGATATGTTGCCCAGCATTCGGGAACTGGCGGGGTCGTTGGAGGTCAACATGATGACCGTGTCAAAGGCGTATTCGAAGCTGGAAGCAGAAGGCGCGGTGGCGCGGGTACGTGGCCGGGGGATGAAGGTGGTGACCACGGTTCCCGCGGCCAGCCTGGCGGAACGCAGGTCTGGGGCAGCCGTCATGTTGGAACCGGCCGTTCTGCAGGCCATTCACTTGGGGCTCACGGACGAGCAGATTCAATCCATCGTTCAGCGTTTGTTGCGGGAGAAACGTTTATGACTGCAGTTGATTACGTCATTCAGTCGACCGGTCTGTGCAAAAAGTTTGGCACGACCGAAGTGTTGAAGGGTGTCGACTTGGCGATTCCACGCGGCTCAATCGTGGGGTTGTTGGGGACAAACGGTTCCGGCAAATCAACGTTCATCAAGTGTCTGCTCGGGCTCCTGAAGATTTCCTTCGGGTCGGCTCAAGTGTTTGGCGAAGACCCATGGGATTTGTCAGCCGCAGCGAAGGCTCGACTGGGCTATGTTCCGCAGGTCGTTCATTTTTATCCGTGGATGAATGTTCGCCAGATGATTGAGTACACCGGGGCGCATTATCCGGAATGGGATGCTGCGTCTTGTGATCAGATGCTGGTGGACTGGGAGCTCAAGGAACACGAAAAGGTCAGCTCCTTGTCGACCGGTTAGCAGCAGCGGCTGGGGTTAATTTTGGCAATGGGGCACCATCCTGAGTTATTGATTTTGGACGAACCGGCGGCCAGCCTCGATCCCAAAGGTCGACGTTCGTTGCTGCGGTCTCTGATGGAGCAAACCAACGGCAAGGACAACACCGTATTGTTTTCGACTCATATCACATCGGACCTAGAACGCGTCGCTTCGCACGTGGCGATTCTTCGTGAAGGTGTGGTCGATTACTTCGGAGAGTTGGATGAACTCAAGGATAGCGTCAAGCGTCTGCGCATCAACGCGGCTTCGATGTTGCCTCCCGAATTTACGGTGCCGATGGCGCTGCGAACGTTCGTGGACGGAACATCCGCCGTGGCGGCGGTTGCTTCCATTGATGAGGAAATGCTTGAGCAGTTGAAGGAGAAATGGAATGCCAGCGTCGTTATTGAAGACCTGAACTTGGAAGAAATTTTTCTGGAGCTGCATGATGAGTAAGTCTGCTGGCCAGTCGCGATATCGTCAACCATATCACCTCCGCGTGCAACAGACGCGCGCTGCCTGGCGTGTGTTTCTGACACGGCCGATGGCGGCTTGGGTGGTGCTATCGATATTGGTACTGCTCATATTTGCTCTGGCAGATCTGAAGTTTGCAGACGTCCGTTTGCGGAACAACGCGCCATCGTATACGCCCGCAGGAAAAAGGCTGCGCGACAAGGCCGACTACGAACGATATCTCGAACCGGGCGCGACAGACACGTCGATTGTTGGTCTGGATTTTTCTAAAATGGAAGATGCGGAAGACCGTCGTCGACTGATGCTGCTGTTTCCCAATGTGCAGTGGCTTGATTTTTCGCAGGAACAACTGAGAGAAACTAACCCGGACGATTTCAAGTCACTCAAAGAGCTGACGGCAATCGAACTTCTGACTGCGTCCCTGCAAGCAGAAGACGTTGAACGGCTGTCACAGATAAGTTCGTTGAAACACATCACGTTGTCTGCTTGGCGATCTGATGCGGATCTGAGCCTGCTGAAGAATCTGCCAAATCTGACGACCGCACAAATCAGTGATTTCGGGGACGAAGACGACCGGCAAAAAGGACCATTGCTTTCGAAGCGGCACCTTCACCAGATCGCTCAGATTTCAACACTCGAAGAACTCATCCTCGAATCGCCGACAATTCTTACCGGCGCACCTTTAGATGGCGACGAATTGTCGGACGCGGAATCACGGACGGTTGTGGAATTCGCACAGGCGTTGTCGCCTGCGATAGGACTGCGAACGATCTATGTCGGAGATCAACGGTCTGGAGCCGCTCGACATGCTCTTCGCGAACTGCGTGTGGCACTGCCGAACGTTTCTGTCCGGCCAGCTTTGTACATCAACGAGTTCTGGGGAAAGCTGGCGCTGTCAGTGTTTGTCACCATCTTCGCCATTGGAGTGGCGATTCTGCATTTCGTCACCTGCAGCACGCTGCCTCAAGCCGTGGTTGTTCCCCACAGTTTGGCAGCACACGGTCGCGTGTTGTTGCGTGTCGTTCTGATGCTGCTGGCGATTCAGGTGCTGTTTTTGGTGGTGGTGCTACAGTCCAGTGTGCTGGCGGCGACGGCGGTGAGTGTCGCCGGGTTAGCAGTATCAGTGGTCACCTTGGGCTTAATAATCCGCGGCGACACTCAGCCGCGGAACACGTTGCCGGGCGTCGCCGTGATTCTGATATTCTTAGGATGCGTGTTTTTGGCGAAGGTACACGTCGCCCGTGTCGAGTGGTTTTTGTTCGGAGAACAGCCAGCGATTGCCGCAGTGGCGATTCTTTTGTCGGTGCTGCTGGTCTATCGCATCACCAGCCAGCTTGATATTCCTCGGTTACGGGCTGACCAAGGCATCGCGCCGGCGGCTGGCATGCAGTCGTTTATGACGAATCTGCAAGCGCGCAATCTGCAGGTTGTCGAGAAAAAGTTCAACGAACCACTGGACAAAGACGCTTGGCAGGGGCCGTGGTACACACGATTCGAAAAGCTCGTCGATTTTCAGGGCACGGGGCCGCTCAAGAATCAAATTGCGTCGATGCGTTTCGAAAAAGTTTCGCTGTTCGCGCGTTTGCGATTCTGGTCCATTGGTTTGCTGCAGTTGTCTTCGATCGATCCGCTGCAATTCAGTCTGCGGCAATGCTTGTTCACCATAGTGTTCTCCGGGCTCATTATGTTTGGTACGCTGATCAGCACGAAGTATTTGAGCGAGGGTATTCTGGTTGTGCCTTCGCCGACGGACATTGCCATGTTCGCGGGCGTTATACTTTTCTTCGAGGTCGCGTTCGTGACGGTGAGACTCTACGGGCGTTTCCCAATGTTCGCCCACGAGATCCTGAGGCCCGTCAGTCGCGGCACTTGGCGTCGGGACGCTCTTTTTTCCACGCTGTACGTGATGGTGACTCGAACCGCTTGGGCGTGGCTGGCGTACTATGCGATTCCGCTGGCGATCACTGGCCAGCTGGATGTGATGTGGTTTGCAGCTTCGTTGTTCGCGACGATTGTGTTCAGTGTTTTCGCTGCCGGTCTGGTAGTCTGGCTGGTCATGGTGCGTCGCGTTCTGTTCACGGCCGGCTGCTGTGGTTTGGTGCTGGCCGCTGTGCTGCTGGTCGCAGTCACCTTGTCAGAAGGCAGAAGTCCCTTCGGTGACTTTGATCCGGCCGTTTTGATCAGCATTGCCAGCGTCGGACTCGCGATTGGTCTGGTGATCTTCGGCATGGCATGGCGGCGCTGGTCGCAGATGGAACTGGCCTGAAGTGGTTCCTGCTTTCCAGCCGTTTGGGCGCTAGCCCCGGACTGTGCGAACTTCTGTGCTTGGTCCGGGGCTAGCGCCCAAACGGCTGGTCTCCTGTTGTCACGTTCGTTTCACTGAAGTGTTACGACTTGACGAAACCGCAAGTCACACAGCAGAATCCGCGAATGCCAGCCAATCTGACGCCCATGTATCTGAAAGCCGAACGCGAATACCGCCGTGCGCAATCGACGACGGAGCAGGTGGAATGCTTGCAGGTGATGTTGCAGCTGATGCCGAAACACAAGGGCACCGATCGGCTGCAGGCTGATCTGAAGTCACGACTCAGCGACGCCCGCCGAACGCTGCAACAGCAGCTGAACGCTCCCAAAAGTGGCCAGACGTTTCGCATTCCGCGTCAGGGAGCCGGGCGAGTCGTCATTGTGGGCGGACCGAATTGTGGCAAGAGTCGTCTTCTGAAATCGCTGACTCGCGCGGAACCGGAAGTTGCCGATTTTCCGTTCACCACGCGTGAACCGTTGCCGGCGATGATGGACTACGACGGCGTGCAGATTCAGCTGATCGACACGCCGCCGGTGGTGGCCGGGCCCTTGGAACCGTGGATGCTGAACCTGCTGCGAACCGCCGATGCGGCGTTGCTGGTCTTCAACGGCGCGTCCGATGACGCTCCGGAAGAGACGCTGGCGGTGATTCGAGAATTCGCTGATCGGAAGACACGATTTTCGACGATGACCGGGTTCGATGAATCGTCATTCGCCACCGTGAACGTTGCATCGGCGCTGCTGGTGACTCATGCCGCAGATGCCGAACACGCCGAGCGGTTGGAATTATTGCACGATTTGGCAAATCTGGGGCTGCCCGTTCGAACGGTGGAGTTGTCGGATTCGGCGTCGGTTGAGCAATTGAGGCCGGAAATCTTTGCGTTGCTGAAGATGATTCGCGTGTATACCAAGCCACCCGGCCAGCCGCCCGATATGACATCGCCGCTCACAATCGGGATCGACGGCACGGTTGAGGATTTGGCGGGGCAGATTCATGACGATCTGCTGCAGAGTTTGAAGCATGCGAAGGTCTGGGGAGTCGGCGGCCACGACGGGCAGATTGTGGGGCGAGATCATCGGCTTCGCGATGGCGACGTGGTTGAGCTACACTAGTTCTGACATACAGTTTCTCCACCGAATTTATTTCGGTGGGAAAAAGTTTTTGCACTACCGTTTGGAAGATCATGCGGCAACTTACTTCAATCAAAGATCAGCAGCAGGCGCGGTATTTTGCGTCGTATCTGGCTGTGCAGGGGATTCAGGCGTCGGCCGAAGCGGAAGACGGACAGTGGTCCGTCTGGTACCACGACGACGACGATCGTGAACAGGCGGATGCCATTTTGGCGGAATTTCGGCAGAATCCGGACGACCCCAAATACGAAGCGGCCGAACGAAAAGTTCGCAGCGTGTTTATGGAAGCGCAGCGTCTGCAACAGGAAATGAATCGAGACCAGAAGCGGATGAAGAAACGCTGGTCTGGTTCTTGGTGGCATACCAATCCGGCCACCTACGTCATGATCGGGATCTGCGTTGTGGTGTCCATTGTCTGCACTGATTGGGGGGCAGGGCAGGGCGGTGGCATGGGGCCAGCACTTTGCAATCGTCAGGATTCGGTGCTGCTGAACAAAATGCGTGCGGCCACGCCCATCGTGCGTGAAGAAGATGGACAGCAAGTCCAGTACTTTCTGATGCCGCCAAAATTGACCGGCGAGAATCTGAAGCCAGAAAACTGGGCCACCGCGCTGGCAATTCTGAAGGCCAAAGTGGCGGTCACGTGGCAGTCGCTGAAATGGACGTCTTCAAACGGCGAAGTCTGGCGGTTTGTGACGCCCATCTTTCTGCACGGCAGCCTGCTGCACATTCTGTTTAACATGATGTGGCTCCGATCGATGGGATCGGCCATCGAAATGACTCGCGGTACCGGGCGGTTCGTCGTGCTGTGTCTGATTTTGGCAGTCACGTCCAATACCGGCCAGCTGTTTTGGTCCGGGCCGTTCTTTCTGGGAATGTCGGGCGTCGTGTTTGGCCTGATCGGTTATGTCTGGATGAAAGGCAAAACTCAGCCGCGTCTAGGAATCGGTCTGGACCAACAAACCGTGGTGATGTCGATTTTGTGGCTGGTGCTGTGCATGGCCGGCGTTTTCGGGAATATTGCCAACGCCGCTCATCTGGTCGGCTTTTTCGTCGGCATCCTGATTGGTGCTCGCCAAGTGATCTGGCAGAAGATTCCTTTCACAAAGTAGCCGCCTAGCGACGTACAGATGTTTTATGACTGCAATTCTTGGCATTTCCGCTTTCTATCACGATTCCGCCGCCGCACTGGTGGTTGACGGGGAGATCGTGGCGGCCGCTCAGGAAGAACGGTTCACTCGCAAAAAGCACGACGAAGGCTTTCCGCAGCAGGCCGTCAACTATTGCCTAGCCGAAGCTGGTCTGACGGCCGATCAGCTGGATTATGTCGGTTTTTACGACAAGCCGCTGCGGAAATTTGAGCGACTGTTGGAGACGTATTTGTCGTACGCGCCTGCGGGTTATCGCTCGTTTCGCAAGGCGATGCCGCTGTGGTTGAAAGAGAAACTGTATATGCCGCGAGAAATCCGCAAGGGTTTGCGCGGGGAGTACAAGGGCCGATTTGTCTTCACGGAACATCACGAATCTCATGCCGCCAGTGCCTTCTTTCCGTCGCCCTTCGAAGAAGCGGCCATCCTGACCTTGGACGGTGTGGGCGAATGGTCGACGACCGCTATGGGCGTTGGTCGCGGAAACCGCATCGATCTGACGCACGAAATTCGTTTTCCACATTCGCTGGGTTTGCTGTATTCCGCCTTCACGTATTACACCGGTTTCAAAGTGAACAGTGGTGAGTACAAGTTGATGGGGTTGGCTCCGTACGGTGAACCGAAGTTTCGCGACCTGATCTTGGACAACTTGCTGCAGCTGCGAGACGACGGTTCGTTCCGGATGGACATGAGCTACTTCAACTACTGCCAAGGCTTGACGATGACGTCGGCCAAATTGCACACGTTGTTTGGTGCTCCGCCGCGCAAGTCGGAGTCGGAGATTACTCAGCGAGAAATGGATCTGGCCGCATCGATTCAAAGCGTGACGGAAGAAGTGATGCTGCGAATGGCGCAGCATGTCCACAAACAGACGGGTTCGAAAAATCTTGTGCTGGCCGGAGGCGTCGCGTTGAACTGTGTGGGCAACGGCAAGATTCTGCGCGATGGTCCGTTCGAAAATGTTTGGATTCAGCCGGCGTCCGGCGATGCTGGTGGTGCGTTAGGCACGGCCATGTTCATCTGGCATCAACTGCTGGAAAAGCCGCGCACCACCAGACAGCCCGATGGTCAGCAGGGTTCCTTTTTGGGGCCGCAGTTTGACCACGTTCAGACGGGCGAGTTTCTGAAATCGCAGCAGGCGGTGTTCGAAACGGCGACTTCCGACGACGATCTGTGTGATCAAGTGTCGACGCTGATTGCCGATGAAAATGTGATCGGCTGGTTTCAGGGACGCATGGAATTCGGCCCGCGAGCACTCGGTGGACGCAGTATTCTGGGGGACGCGCGCAGCGAGAAGATGCAGGCGGTGATGAATCGGAAGATCAAGTTTCGCGAATCGTTCCGTCCGTTTGCTCCCATCGTTCTGCAGGAGTACGTGCAGGACTACTTTCAGATGCCCGCCGGTACCGACAGCCCGTACATGTTGCTGGTCGCGCCTGTCAGCGAGCGAGTTCGCCTAGACGCGGCACCAGAACAGACGGCCGCATTCGGCATTGAAAAGTTGAACTTCCGGCGGTCTGAAATTCCCGCCGTGACGCATGTGGACTATTCGGCGCGCGTGCAAACCATTGACTCCGAACGCAATCCGCTGACGCACGCTCTACTGACGCATTTTCATCAAAAGACGGGCTGTCCGGTGTTGATTAACACCAGTTTTAACGTCCGCAGTGAGCCGATTGTTGGCAGCCCGAAAGACGCGTATCGCTGCTTTATGATGACGGACATGGATGTGCTGGTTCTGGGACGCCACATTCTGAAAAAGTCGGCTCAACCCAACCAGATGACAGATGCCGAACGGCAGCGTCACCTGAACCAATTTGAACGGGATTAAGCCATGGCATTGCTGGACTTCAATTTTGATCCTTCGAATCGACAGCTGCGGCAGTTCGGTGCGGTGTGTACCGTGGCGTTGCCGTTGGCGACGTGGTTATGGACGAAGAATCCCCAGGCTGCGGGCTGGGCGGCGGGCATTGGAGTGTTGCTGTGCGGCGTGGGTGTGGTCTTGCCGCGTGTGTTGAAGCCCGTTTTTGTGGGCCTGACAATCGTCACCATACCGATTGGTTTGGTGGTCGGTGAGCTGGCCATGTTGGCGATTTATTTTGGCCTGTTTCTTCCGATGGCCATTGTGTTTAGAATGATCGGTCGAGACGCATTGGATCGCCGGACGGCGAATTCTGATTCGGCCACATTTTGGAAGCCCAGATCAGTACCGTCCAGTATTCGAAAATATTACCAACAGTCGTAGTTCACACTCATTCCACTCTGATTCCACACACACATCGGGCGTTGGCCACAGGATCATTCCATGTCACACGAAAATCAGCCGACTGAATCGAATGCGTCCACGAATGCGTCCCCGGAATCGAAGACGGAATTCGAACAGTTGTCGGGGGAACAGCAGATGAGCCTGTTGGCTGAGTTCTGGCTGTTTATCAAAGAAGAAAAGAAGTGGTGGTTGACGCCCATTATCGTGGTCCTGCTGGGCGTCGGAGTGCTCGTGGCGCTCACCTCCACCGGAGCCGCTCCGTTTATCTACACTCTGTTTTAGACGATCAGTTGCCGCGTCTGGAGCTCAATTCCAGTTCGTCGAGTCCACCGCCTTCGTCAAACGGACGAACGGTGCGATACCAATCGCCCCAAGTTTTGTAGGCTTTGGTGCGCCATTGATTGGCCACTTCGACTTTTCGATCGTTGTCCGCTGTTTCTGCGCCAGCCAGTGGATTCAGCGATAATCCAAAGCCGTTTGGTTTGCGTGCGATGTAGCGTAACGACCGCAGGGCTTCAACGTTGCAGTCAACGCTGGGGTCACGCAGTCCCTGCATCATCAGTGGAATCAGATTGAAATCCCCCGTCCGGCCCAATGCCCAGTAGGCGGTGCGTCGGTTTTCTGCGTCACGACTGTCCAGCAATTTCTTCAGCAGGTCGACTTGTCCGACGAGGTCGTCGCGCGAACTGAACTGCACTTTTTCGATCACCGCATCGGCGGCCGCGTCATCCAATTTTTCGAGGTCTTCCACGTTGGTCATCATGGCCCCCAACAATTCATCCAGCGGCCCCAATTCCTTTTTCTCTTTCTTCTTTTCACCATACAGATTTGTCAGGTCTCGATCACCCGTCATTCGTCCTTTGCCAAATTGCTTATTGATGATCTGCTGAGTCGATCTCATGAAGTACAGGATGGCAAAGGAGGTTCCGACGTAGAATTTCTGATGCGTGTTGAAACTTCCGTCTGCTCCTTGGAGTGTTAATAAGCCGTCGCCGTATGTGGTGAACCAACCTTCCTTGAGGTCAGCTAATGCAGACGCGCGTTCGAGTGCATAGTAAAAATAGATTTTGTGTTCGGCTCTACTGATCGGAGTAAACCGAGTATCTGCCCATGCGATTCCTCGGTTTACTGCCTCGTCCAAGACTTGCACTGAATTTTTCGCGTTATAGGCAGGAAATGCTCCGCCAGACTGGTTGCCTGCATCTGCTTCTGAATCCGCCTTTTGCAGAACGCCGAACTTCAGTGGGGCTTTAGCGGTGGCCTCGGCCTTCAGGCCTTTGGGGCCATGCAGCATTGTGCGAACAACGGCCAACGAACCGGCTCCAGCCAGTGTCATGTTGTGGGTGGACGCACCGCTCCCTGGACCTGATTTTGTGCCTGGTCGGTATGGCCACCCAGCATCATTATTTCGTCCCTTTAGCAAAAAGGCTGCGGCACGATCGACCACGTCCGGACTAATCTCGCATCCTGCCCTTTGTCCGGCCCAGAGTGTCAGGATTCCGTACTGACTCATACTGACGTCTCCGGGTTGCTGCGGCGCGTCACTCCATGATCCATCTTGGTGCTGAGCGGATGCGACGTAGTTAGAAATTTGTTGCAGTTCGTTGAAGTAACGGTCAGAGTCAGTGTCGGCCAGTAGCATTGCGTCAACGCCCGACAGATAGATATGGTCGTAACCGTGGTAGCCGCCGGTCAGGGCACGTTTTTTGGCAATTTCGATTCCTTCCGCAATTAATGGGTGGCTTGGCGGCAACCCTGCTTTGAGCAGTGCGTACGAGACCAGCGTTTTTTCTGTTTCGGGTGTTTTCGCACCGTTTGCCTCCAGGTAACCCACGGCTTTTGACACGGCGGCGTCGAACCGTGGCACTTTGGTCGATTTGATTGCCCCTTCGATACACGGTGTCAGGGTTAGGATCATTGCCGCTAGCAGCATAATGTGACGGAGTGGAATCATGAGAATTGCTTTCAGAACTAGCGGCAGGCCAAGCGTGAGCTTTCACAACTTTTATGATACTATCTTCTGTAGGAAACGTAGTCAAAGTGGAAATGGGAAGTGGCGATGTCTGTGTCTTCAGCTGAATTTGTCCTGGTCACCGGTGGTGCAGGCTTTTTAGGCTCTCACGTCGTCCGAGCGATTCTGGAAGACGAACGATACGACGATCTTTCCGTTTTGGTGATTGATGATTTGTCCGGTGGATTTTGCGAAAATCTGCCTGAGCATGTTCGAGTCGAATTTCGAGAGATCAGTATCGTTGACCACGTCGCTCTGGACTCCATCTTTGCAGACTATGCCATTCGGTACGTGTTCCATCTAGCTGCGTACGCGGCAGAAGGGTTAAGTCATTTCATCCGCAGGTTCAATTATCAGAACAATTTGGTTGGCAGCGTTAACCTCATTAATTGTTCAGTGAATTCTGGAGTCAAGCACTTTGTGTTCACCAGCTCTATCGCAGTATACGGCGCAGGACAGGTGCCGATGAGTGAGAAAACGATGCCACGCCCGGAAGATCCGTACGGAATTTCCAAGTTCGCTGTGGAATTGGATCTGCGAGCGGCACACGAGATGTTCACGCTGCCTTACACGATTTTTCGGCCTCACAATGTTTACGGGGAATACCAAAATATCGGCGATCGCTACCGCAATGTCGTCGGCATTTTTATGAATCGGATTATACAGAATCAACCGCTCCCGGTCTTTGGCGATGGCAGTCAGCAGCGCGCATTCACCTACGTCGAAGATCTAATGCCACCGATAATTTCGGCACCGTTTGAGCCGCAGGCGTTGGGGCAGGAGTTTAATGTCGGGGCCAGTCAGCCAGTGAGTGTTCGCGACTTGGCTCAGATCGTGTCTGAAGAATTCGGAGTCACGCCACACTTTGATTTTCAACCCGCCAGAAATGAGGTCCATTTGGCGTGGTCGGATCATTCGAAATGCGAACGTGTGTTCGGAACAACTGTCGAAACTCCCCTTCGTGACGGTGTTCGACGTATGGCTGCATGGGCTCAAAAGGCGGGGGCTCGCAGCAGCACAACCTTCGACCAGTTAGAAATCGAACGTGGACTTCCACCGAGTTGGCGCAGCTGAGGGGCGTGAGTGTCACGCGGGCGTTGAGCCAGTGAGTTCCAGCAGTGCATCCCGCAGCACGGGATAGTTGGCCTGTATGGAATATCTCTCAGCCACCGTTTGGCGGCCTCGAACGCCCATCTGTTGTCGCAGAGTTGGACTGTTTAATAATGCCCGCAGAGCCGTGACCCATTCTTCGGTTTCCTGAGCTACAAAGCCGTTGCGGTTTTGATCAATGATTTCCGAATTGACTCCCACAGGCGCTGCGATTCCTGGAACCCCGACGGCGAGATATTGAATCAGTTTGAGACCGCACTTGTAGATGTCCCATTCCTGATTGGCAAACAACGGCATCAGCCCGATGTCGAACGCCTGAATCTGCCGGACTTCGTTCCGGGGATCCCACGGTTCGTGGACGACGTTCACGCCGCTTAGGTCAATGGACGCCAAAGGCTCGATGTCCGGTACAACGATCCGCAGCTCAATCGCCTCTTCCTGAGCCACTTTGCGAAGTGCGGCAGCGGGGACTTCGAGATATTTCAGGTTGCCCGTTGTGCCCATCCAACCCACGACAGGTGGATCGTTTGGTGCTGCCAGCGAACGCACGTCATAGTCGTCCAGATCGACGCATGTCGGTATGTGCAGCGTGGCTTGATTTAGCGGCTCCACTTTCTCCATCAAATACTGGTTGCCACAGACGACAAGGTCCGACATTTTCATGAGCTCGGCAAATTTCTCGGGGTACCGCAGAAAGACCGCGTCGTCAATATCAATCACCAGCTTTCCGCAACACTCACGAAATCGTTGTTCCATTCGCGTTGTGGCGTTGTCGAAAATCTCACGATCGATGAACACCACATCGAAAGAACTCAATTTCGCACGTAACCAATGCCACCATCGCACACTGCGTTTTAATAGCTGGCTGGGGCGAAAACCCATCCATGGAAAGTAGTCGTACTTTTGCGGAAAGCTACTGGCCAATACGCAATGATGCCCCTCAGCACGGAAATGGCTAAGGTACGGCAGAATTCGAAATCGCGCTGAGGGGACTCGGGCCCCGGACGAAAGAAACAAAATCTTCACAGTCGCTCACCTTGAGACAGACGTTCAGCCCGAATTGTCAAGCGGCCTCCTTGGCGAATCGCAGACAGCAGTCGCGCAACCGGGCTAAGCATAAGTTGCACCCACATATTGGGTGAGTCTGGATATCTGAGCAATCGATTGCCGAGTCCTCGTGTCAGCGAAAATCGGCGAAGCAAAATTCCCAGACTGCCAATGACATTTAGCACATTCCTTTGGTGCGAAATTCCAACGTTAGTAAACCCTGCTTCTTCCAAGACGCGACGGATGCTTTGCGGGTTAAAGAACTGCAGATGTCGTGGTAATTCCCAGACGTACCATGCTGAGCGAAACACTTTGGGTTCCCAGCAGGCAGCGTTGGGAACACTAATCAACAGGGTGCCACCCGGTTTTAGTAGACGATGAATCTGTCGAAGCGTTGTGAGTGGAGATACCACATGTTCAATCACCATCCATGCTGCAGCGCTGTCAAACGACTCTTCCGGCAATGTGACGTTGTCGAGAGCCCCAGTATGCACTGTTAATCCGGCGGCTCTCGCTTTTTGGGAGGCCGATTCACTGGGTTCCACACCCTCGGCATCCCATCCAGCGGCAGTCAGTCGCGCAAGGTAACTGCCTGTGGAGCATCCGAGTTCAAACGCTCGTGGACGTTGGTCTTGATCATTTGCCTCTGGCTTCGTGGGAAACGGTTGGCTGAAATCGTCAGTCAGCCAGTGGTACAAAAACCTTAGGCCCGGAATATACCGAAGCGGCAGGTAGCGAAGGTACCACGGGCGATTGGCCGCCGCGTTTGCATCCGTAACACTGGTGGTCGGTAGAGATGCTTGGTGAGGACTGTATGAGTCCGGGTAACAGCGGTGCAGTGTGTCGGCGGTTGGTCGCGGGTTCATGTGCAAATGACCGCAGTCCGTGCAGCGGTGAACGTGATATGTACCGGGCACGTCGCAAAAATGGTCAACTGCTTCGAGAACGCTGAGCGTCTGCGAGGATTCACAGAGTGGGCAGGCCGTTTCTTCAAGATCGGGTGGCTGGAGTGGCATGTTTATCGAATCAATTTTCAGAATGCCAACGCCGACGCGTGGTTGCCCAGATGACCAGCCAGCATGGCGTTTGAACCACCGCTACGCCAAACAGGTAGCCGATGGCGACACCCCAAATGCCGTGTTGTTTTCCCAGCCAGAAAACCAAGAGTGCGATTGTCGAACTGGAAATAATCGCGGCCAACAGAAACGGGTCCCGTTTGTGGGCTCTGACATAGATATTGCTGCATTGTGCAAATTGAAAGACGATTAAAGCCAAGGAGAAGACGGCGGTGGTGGCGGCATCCGGCAGACGATCAGAAATCCGTATGCAGGCCCAGTGTGGCACTTGATTGAGTAGCCATACCCCCATTGTAAACAGCGTCCCTCCAGCAGCAAGCAGCAATACGGAGACACGACTCACG
The DNA here is from genome assembly GCA_041688835.1 of Fuerstiella sp. Taxonomy (GTDB): domain Bacteria; phylum Planctomycetota; class Planctomycetia; order Planctomycetales; family Planctomycetaceae; genus Fuerstiella. The sequence continues at coordinate 7,957 of JBDNHJ010000281.1, read as the reverse complement.
CGAAAAAACAGCTCGTCCAGTTCTTGGTACTTTCGTTCGGCGATAAGTTGCCCGAACTTTGGTCGACGGGTTTCTATCCACGAGAGAGAGGCCGCCTGTAGTGCGACAAGAATCGTCCACATCATTCCGAAGCGACCGGAAACAGCGAGACCGTGATATTTCATGATCACGAGGCCTGCAAGGTGGCTCGCTAGCCATAGGAACACTCCCTGAATCGCGATTCGCCACTGCAGCGGAAGTATTTCTTCCTTCCAGTTGATTGTTGCCCCCTGTGGTGGCTGCCGAAACGGTTCGAAGAACCGACGATAGCGAACTGTGACAAGATAGCATTCGCCGCCCAGCCGCACGGCCGCAGAACCACATAACGCCCACAGGCCGCAACCAGTGGCCATTAATGCCCAGACAACGGCTGATCCAATGATTCCTTGCCAGAATCGGACCCGATTTACGACTGGCAGTTGAGAGCAGCCTTCGAGGATCGCTGTCAGCGGAAGGAGGCCGAGCTGAGCTCCGGTCAAGAAAACTAAAGTGATCCACGGGGCTGCCCATGATGAAATTTGACTCCATTCAACGTCTCCCTTCTGCAGCGACTCTAGGAACAGCGTGCCTAGAATCGTCACGACAAGAACAAACAGCATTGCGGTGATGGCATACCATCGAACAGTCGTTCGTCCCAATGAAACTAGGCGAGAGAGATTCTCCTGATCTCCCGTTATGCCGCCCTCCGACAGCTCAAGACTCGCCCATTCGTGGCTGGCGACGTTGATGATTACAACATGCAGACCAAGCTCCACGAAAATCTGCATGGCCAGCAGATTCATGAAAGCGTAGTAGTAGCCTTGCTGAATTTCGTTGAAGCAAAACACGATCAGTAGCTGGGTGATCGGCCCGGTGAGTAACTGCCAGAAGCGAGCCAAGACTGCGAAACCCACCGCGCGGTCCATGCTCAACCTTCGAGCAATGCGCATCCAGACGGGCTCGGTTTCCGCTGCCTGCTCCGTCACGCCGCGCTGATACGGGTTGACTGCTTGTTGTTCGTCTGGCTCTGGCACTATCAAACGGGGCTTAGGTAACGGTGAGGCATCGCGGTCGCCACGAGCTATCAGTGATTTTGGCGTTTCCGTGCAACGCCATCGCATCCGTTGTCATACGCGAAGCTAGAAACGAATCACAATGAAAAACTGCAAGATGCAGATTCGGCCGTGGATCTTGCTGTATTCGCCTTATCACGCCATTGCGCCATCGCTGCAGGGTAGGCGTTTGTCCGACGAACCACAGAGCAATGGGCTTCTGGGGAAAGTTTGGGGACCGCAGAAGGCGTCTGTTCCGTACGGGTGACTTCATCACAACTTCGAAAAAAATGAAAGCCAATCCATGTTTCACCGTCTCTTGTGGCGGCTCCGTTTCGACGCGTGAGACCGTCATTGGCTGCTCTCGATTCGTTTTCTCAGCGACGCTGAAACCAGCTTTGCTGCCAGTTGGTGGCCTTGTTTGTTCCAATGTCCTGTGCCGATACGAGTGTTGGCGAAGCCGTGTAGGAACAGTTGAGAGTCTTCGACTTCAGAACGTAGATGGGAGGCCAGCGGGAAGAATTCGATGGAGTATTCTTCACAAAACGTGCGCAGCCGTCGTTCTGCGTAGAATAAATTAGGAATGCTGAAGTGGTCTAGGAGCTGTTTTTGAATGTCGGAATCGGGATAGACCTGTGCAGGCGTCGATACGTTGAACGCCAGAAACTCGACTCCTGAATCGTGACAGGTACGGGCGATCTCCTGAACTAGCCGTTCCGTAATGTTCCATGCTTCTACGTGTTCGGGAACGGATGGTTGACGATACACGAATGATGCCGCATCGGTGGCGTTCAGCAATACGTCCTCAACACCCACGGGCTCCTGTTGCTTGCTTCCGCCTAAGCCATGTTGACGGACGTGCTTCGCCAGCTGAAGAAAGCGGGATTGGTTGATCACCGTTGCCTTTGATTGTTCGTAATTTGAAGCGGCCGTCGCAAATGCCGCTGCTGCTCGAAACGAAACATCTGGTATCAATTCATTGTCCGGGCCGATCGTGAAATACGGGCGCGTTTCGTCGTTTTCCATACTCCGCAGGTTGTTGCGAATATCGTTGCCCGGATAAATTGCCAGCAGCACAGCGTCAGGCCCGAGTGGCAAAACATGATTTTGCAACATCAGCAATTCCTGAGCCGTTCCGTAGCCGGAAACACCACAATTGATCACTTCATATTTGCGGTTCGCCGGCGCTGTTTGGTTCAGGATCTCTTGCAGTTGGTTGCAGAACGAATCTGCTTCATCGACTTGGAGCGCTTCGATAAACGAATCCCCGAGGACCGCGATGCGAAAGATGTTTTTCGCTTTGGTCTTCGAGGTCTCAGGCCCGCGAAACCCGCTCGAATTAATCGAGATCACGCCGTGGCCCTCAAAAATCCACACCCCACTGGTCGATGGCCGCAACCGTGAACCACAATATTCGTCCGGTGCATAGAGGTTCGGCATGCCAATACCAGCGGTTCTCAAGCCCACTTCAGCTAGGCAAACCCCGATCAAGACTGCCAGCAGCGCACCCAGAAATCTGAGTAGGTAGCGACGAATTTTGGGCTTCATGGCACTTCCAGGCGTGCTAATCTGAGCTGCAGAACATGACCAGTTTGCAGCGTTTTTCCTATCTGAACTCTGGCTCCTGCCGGTTCTCGTCTCAGCTTAGCGTCGGACTCAAATGACCACAACGCTGTGAACATTGGGCGATTGTTGGCGCCGAAATCTGCATCTTGCGGCATTTTGGGTTAAATCGGTAGAATCTGCCGTTCAGAGCCGCCGCCACAATCCTCTATTCAGATCATGAGCACGGATGCTCAGTTGGTTACGACACAAAATTTCCACTGACCTAGCGATTGATCTGGGGACTTCGTCTACGCGCATTGGGTTGCCCGGACAGGGCATTCGGCTGGATGAACCTTCCGTGGTGGCTGTCGGGCGCGGTCAGCGAGGCGTGGTTGGTAAGGGATCTGCCGTCGGCAAACTGGCGCATCAGATGTTGGGGCGGACTCCCGAAGGAATTCGCGCCGTGCGACCGATTGTTCATGGCGTCATCAGCGACTTTGAACTCACAGAAGCCATGCTGCGGTACTTTCTGAAAAAAGCCACCGGACGAACGATGGGGTTCCGCCCGCGCGTGGTGATCTCCGTCCCCGGTTCGATTACACCGGTCGAAAAGCGAGCCGTGATCAACAGTGCAGAACGGGCGGGAGCAGGGCAGATTTGGTTGATCGAAAAGTCTCGAGCCGCCGCGATCGGCGCTGGGCTGCCGATTTCTGAACCTGTGGCCAGTATGGTGTGTGATATCGGTGGCGGAACGACCGAAGTGGCCGTGATGAGTCTCGGCGATCTGGTAGCGACACGCTCGATTCGTACAGCCGGCGATGAAATGGATCAGGCGATCGTGAAGTATCTGCGTCGCCGCTATTCACTTCGCATCGGAGAACAATCGGCCGAAATTCTGAAGCGAACCATCGGCAGTGCCGCGCCGTTGGATCATGAACTCAGCCACGAAGTCAGCGGGCTCGACACCGCCAGCGGGATTCCTCGCAAAGCCATGATCACCAGCGAAGAAATTCGCGAAGCGTTGTACGAACCGCTCGAAAACGTTGTGGACTGTATTCGCAGTACGATCGAAGCGTGTCAGCCAGAATTGATCGCCGACCTCGCCGACACCGGGCTGGTGCTGACGGGTGGGGTTGCTCAACTGCGCGGAATCGATCGTTATTTGACTCAGCATCTGGGCATTCCCGCGCGAGTTGCCGAATCACCGCGGAATACCGTGACGCGCGGAGCGATGATCTGTCTCGATCATCTCGAACAGTGGCAGGATCGTTTGGACAATGGAACCTAGTTGTTGCGCTTATCATGCATGCCCCCCATTCGTCATCCAGAATTTGGTTCAGCACCTGCACAATGCTGGTGTTGCTGGCGATTGTCTGGGCGGCCAATACGGCGGGCTACATGACGTCCACGCGAATGGCTTTGCACAACGTCATGAGTCCCGCTCGACTGACAGTGGCGGCGATGGGGATTTTACCAGCCCGTGCGACTGACTCAGCGGGCCCGGTGCTCACCGATCCGGAAGTTGTGGAACTTCAAAATGCGTTGCTGGAAAATGAGCTCCAGCGGCGACAATTACTCATCGAAAACGCGCGGCTGCATAACGAACTCAGATCCACGAAACGCATGGCGGCGATTGAAGCTGTCAGCAGTCAGGATCTGGTTGATTTCGTGGCGGTGAAGGCGAAGATCCTGAATCAAACCGGCTTGCCCGACAGCCTGCGAGAAGCGTTGATTGATGCCGGAAAGGCTCAGGGTTTGCAGAGGTCTCAATTGGTGGTCAGTGGCACGGGCTTGGTGCTGGACAAGGGCACCGATCAGGGAATTGCGGCGGGACAGAAGGTGGCGTATGGCACAGCCGTGATCGGCCGCATCGCCAAAGTTTCGCAATGGGTGGGACTTGTTCAGCCGATTACAGCGGAAGAATTTTCGGCCGCCGTTCAAGTCGTGAAGCTCTCGCCGCAGGGAGCTTCAGTTGGAGCTTCCTACGGAGCGAAGGGATTGCTGCAAGGGACCGGAACCGGCGGTTGTCGTGTGACCGCGATTCCATATACGGAATCTGTGGCCGTGGGCGATGAGGTGTTTTCGGCTGAGATTGATGGCGTTCAGGGGCCGAGGTTGTATTACGGTCGCGTGATCCATGCTGAATTCTCAGCCGGTGGCGAATGGGACATTCGTGTCGAACCGGCTTTTCAGGCGGAGACATTGCAGCACGTCGCCGTTGTTCAGCAGCGGTTGAACACGGTTCGCACAGGAGTGACCCGTCGATGAAAACGAATCTTGTCTGGATGCTGCTACTGTGGTTTGTGCTGGTGCTGGAACATGCCCGCGCCGATCTGCTGTTGTCTCAAAGTTTACTGCTGCCGGTGGCGGTGGCGTGTTTGTTTTGGCTGCGAAATGGCACGGGCAGTGTGTTGACGGGGATCGCATTGACGGCTCAGTGGTTGCTGCAATCTGTGCCGGCACCGATCGCCGCTGCGGTGGTATTGGTATTAGCGACGATGCTCATCGTGCGCGGCACGCAGCAGGCCGCGTGGTCTCCCACGGTGTCGCGAAAATCCAAACATGCTTGGTGGGCTGATCCGTTGTTCGTACTGGTCGTTGGCTTGGCCTGCCATTCCATTGTTTCGACAGGATTCCATCTGCAGACTGCGGCCCCGATGTTTTTAAGTCGGCTACTGATCGCGATCCCCGTGCTGGGGATGTTGCTGTTTGCGTCTCACGCGGCCGAAGAATTCGGTTGGCGAAAGCTGCCACAAGCGTAATGCGAAACCAGCCGCTGAATCCTGAATTGAACTTTGGCGACGCCAGCGGTGATTCGCTGATCGATCCGCCCGCCGCGTTCCGTTTTCGCAGTTTGGCCATCGTCTTTTCTGTGGCCGCATGTCTTGTGCTGGGTCGCATTGCGTGGGTGAAAGCGAACCTGCAACAACGATACCTGGATGCCCTGAATCAGACGACCACCGAATATGAACTCATCCCCGCCCGCGACGGACGGATTCTGAGTGAAGCAGCCGATGTCTTTGCGACCGACGTTGAACAATACTCCGTCCAAGTTCACTATCGCTGGTTGCAGGAACCCGTGGACGATGCCTGGCTCCAACGACAAATTCGAAACCGACTTTCGCGGATGGAACGTTCTGATCCGGCGAATGTGGATCAATTGCAGGCCCAATTGCTTCAGCAGCGCGCGGAAATGTGGAATCGTGTGGCGGATGTCAACGACATGAGCGAAGCGGAGTTTTTCGCCAAACGCGACGCCGTGCTGGAACGCGTGAATCGTATCGCAGATTCCGTGAATGCTCGCAGAAATCAGGCGGCGGATGACAGTTCGGCAGATCAACCGGCGGACGGTTGGTTGTTGAAGCTGGCCGCGAGGATTCGGTCGTCGCTGACCACCGCCCCGCGTCGTGAATTCGAACGGATTATTGTCCGCGAAGAAGAGTCGTATCATGAGATCGTGGCGGATGTGCCGTTACGCACGGCCGGGCTGCTGAAAGAACAATCGCATTTATTTCCGGGTGTGCGGGTGGTTGCGGGCAGTCGCCGGACGTATCCTTTGGTCACAGTTGCGGCGCACGTGGTGGGTGCTCGCACAGCCGCGACGGAACAGGATTCGCAAGTTTCGGCTCAGACGTTTGTAAATGGTGGTTGGAGTCCACGGCCCGGCCGTTTTGGAGTCGAACGCAGCTACGATCATCAACTGCGCAGCGTGCCTGGACTGCGTCGAATCGTACGCAATCGCCGGCTGGAAATCGTGGAATCAGAAATTGAGCGGCAACCTGTGGCAGGGCGAGACGTGCTGTTGACGCTAAATGTTTCGCTGCAAACACACGCCGAACAACTTCTGACCGAAGCCCTGCTGGATCGTCCTGCACAACTGTTGGCTAATGCTGAAGACGATGATGAGGAACAGCAGCCGCAGCCAGTTCCCACGGGAGGCTGCATTGTGGTGCTGGAAGTCACCACGGGTCGCGTCATCGCGGCTGCGAGTGCTCCGACGTTTGGTTTGTCGTTATTTACGGGATCGTCTGCGGCGGATTGGGAAGCTGTGAATCAGGATCAGCGGCATCCGTTTTTGTTTCGCGCCACTGCGATGGCCATTCCTCCAGGCTCTGTGATGAAGCCGTTAACGGCGGTGGCCGCGATGGAATCGGGCGGGTTGAATCCGGACGCTCCGTTTTATTGTCAGGGCTATTTTCGGCAACCCGATGCACATCGTTGCCTGATTTTTCGACTGTACGGACAGGGGCATAACGAGATCACGCTGTCGCGCGCGATCGCTCAATCGTGCAACGTGTATTTCTTCGCTGCGGCGCAGCAGCTGGGATTCCAACCGCTGCAGCAATGGTGTGATCGCTTCGGACTGGGTCGCCCCACGGGAATTGATTTGCCTTCGGAAAGGTCTGGCAACCTGCCGGGTGGTGATCGAGTGGAAAACGAATCGCTTGGTCTGGCCATCGGGCAATCCAATCTGACAGTCACTCCCCTGCAGATCACTCGCGCCATCGCGGCGATTGCCAATGGCGGCTGGCTGGTGACTCCACACGTCGTTAGTCCAGACGGAACAGCGCGGACAACCAACGATGTCGACGACCGACCACGACAATTGACGCGCCGCCGACTGGCCGGGCTCACGGAAGGCACCTTGGAGCGTGTCCGAGAAGGGATGCGGGCGGTTGTGGAAGAGCCTTATGGATCGGGCTACAAGACGGTTCGATTAGACGACGTCGCCAGCGCCGGAAAAACGGGGACGGCCGAAAACGGTGGAGGCCGGCCGGATCATGCTTGGTTTGCGGGCTATGTCCCGGCCGATCAACCGCAGTACGCGTTCGTGGTGGTTCTGGAAAACGGCGGCTCAGGCAGTCGAGCCGCCGGACCAGTCGCTCGCGAACTGGTGCGGAAGATGGTGCAAACCGGTCTGGTGAATGGCGGTCGGTAGGGTCCGCTCCGGCGTACCAATCGCGGTTGCGGTTGTTGGAAAATCCGACCGGCAATGCTGTCCGAGGTGTACCCCGGTCGTCACGCAGGAGCGTGACCTACGAATTTTCGCGAACTCCAACGGCCACGGCCGGTAGGGTGGGCTCCGGCGTACCAATCGCGGTTGCGGTTGTTGGAAAATCCGACCGGCGACGCTGTCCGAGGTGTACCCCGGTCGTCACGCAGGAGCGTGACCTACGAATTTTCGCGAACTCCAACGGCCACGGCCGGTAGGGTACGCTTCCGCGCACCAATCGCGGTTGCGGTTGTTGGAAAATCCGACCGGCAATGCTGTCCGAGGTGTACCCCGGTCGTCACGCAGGAGCGTTACCTACGAATTTTCGCGAACCTTCTTCGGCACGGGG
>JBDNHJ010000280.1:0-19861 GCA_041688835.1 Fuerstiella sp. | reverse complement strand
TGCTGCCACTCAATCCGCTCACGCCAAACCTGCTCCCGCTCGCTCATATCTCACCTCGCCAGAAAAAATCCACAGACCGGAATTACACCGGACGCAAGACTACCGACACTGGCAAGAATGGTTTCCCCGGACGCTTACCTACATTCTGCACGTACAAGATCTGACGACCGGCAACGTGGTGATTCGCAAAAACCAGCTCACTACGACCAGCTTCACTCCCAGCACCGCTTTGGCGTCCGGAAACTATCGAGTGTGGGTGAAGGCCATCGGCAGCAGTGGTGAATTCACCGACGGAACGTGGAGCACACCTGTCGACTTCACCGTCGCTGCGGCGACTGGACGGTCGCCGAAATCTGCTGATTCCCAGCTCACCAGTCTGCCGGAGATCGTGCAGCACAGCCACATCGAAGCCATCCGTGTGGTGCCGGTCCCCAACGACGACACACCGGATCAGCCCGCCGCGACCGTCGCTGAAACGGTCAGGCGTGAACTTCACCAAACGGGGGACAGCAAATCGGCTCCATCTCTGGCAAACAGTCTGGCGGACGACCCCTCGGCCGACTCGCTGCTGTCAGTCCTCTGGGCGCAGGAACTGCCGCAATGGCTGCTGACCAACGAACAGCAGTCAGCAAGCGGCTAGGCCGCAATCACCAACGCACGCTGACGTCAGCGTCGAGCCGCCATTCGAGCCGCCATTCGAGCCGCCATTCGAGCCGTTCTTCTGCGCACGGTTCGCCTGACGGCGAAAGTGCCGCTCGGCGATCGGCACCTACCGAATTGCCGCAGGTCAGTTCAGCTCAGAACCGTCGCTGGCTAGCGCTTCGAACCTGACTCGCAATCCCTGCACGCCGACGTCCAGAACGTTCGCCGCTGGCGAATCGATGGACAGCGTCTGGAGATTCGATTGCATGGGCAGCGCCTGTTCGAATAGTTGCTGCCCTGCCAGTTTTGAGATCCCTTGAAACGTGTTGGGTTCAGACGGCTGCCCCATGACCAGCGGCCGCGCTGCATCCAACAGCACCATGATCGGTAGTTCAGGTTGATCTACGGTCGCCATCAGCACGTCGCGATTAGAAAAACGCCACCGCTGATCTCCAGACTGACGATCTAACGCGATTAGGTCACCGGTAAAGATCATGAGGTGTCGATTCGCCGGACTCCGCGCCAATTCATCAAGCTTGCCCCGGCGATTACACAAGTAGTAATGCAACCCGTCCGACGCCAATTGCATTCGTCTTGGATCCCACAGGGGCACGTCCGTTTCCTTCAAGTCCTCTGCCGCTACGTCCTGCGCTTCAGAAACTTCCGGCGCTGATCGCGTATCGGTCGGCGTGTAAGTCAGCGTCTGCGAAACTCGGCTTCTTAATTCGACCACCTGCGCTTGGTGTTGTTTATTGAAGCCCACCAGCGTGTTGTCGTCGACGAAATAAAATTGCTGCATCTGCCCGAGATCCAATTCCTCGATCACTTGGTGCGTCGAAGCGTCGAGCCATTGCAATCGCGGATCATGTTGGCCAGCCGATTGCTTCCAGCAGACTAACAGGTTCCCAACATTGCGGATCAACGTTACTGATTCGTCGGCGGATTGAGGCACCGGCAGACTTCGGCCGTCGTCAGCGCTAAAGCTGGCTATGCCGCGGGTTCCAGAGGTCACCCACACGTTTGTATCGGACGCCACGACGCGGCTGGTGTCCGCAGGCAGCGGCATCGACCATTTGGTTCTGCCGGAATAGATTTCGATCATCGAAAATTCCGTTCCGTTGGTTAACGCCAGCCAACCGTGACCTGTTCCGACCACCTGAAATGAACTCGACAATTTTTGCGAAGGTAGTAGTCCCTGTTGTGCGTTCAGTCGATCGAAATTACGATCAACGGATGACGGAATGGCCGTCGCAACGTAGGGAAACGTGCGAGACCACAGAACTTTTTGATCGAGCGCTGATACAGCCGTGATACTGGCGTAAGACTTCATCAGCAGCACGCTGCCAGCCCGCAGCAGAAGATCTCGCTGGAACGAATATGTCCCATGCAGCTGAAAGTTTCCGGGGATCGACCAATGTGGCCCATTCTTGTCGACGGCATTTTCGACCTGCAGCCGACCATATTCTCCAGCCGTGGCAGACCAGCGAAAATGACTTAAAAACAAGTCGTCAGGCTCTGCCAATGACAGCACTTTTTCGACGCGCCCCGACGAACGCAGGCGTGCCACCGGAATCGCTCGGTACGGACCGTCCGACCACTCGCCAAAACGCTGTTGCAATTGAGTGCGAAATTGATTCCGGAGTGTCTGCTCTGAACGAAACTGTTGTGCTCCGAACACATTCAATGATTGCACGGCGGCCAAGAAATCTGCGGGAGACTCCAAGGCCACAATATTCAGCAACGTCACCAGTGGTTGTGTCGACGCTGTTTCACGGAACTTTTCAACCAACTGCTGCAGCAGTTCTGCTTCGCGCCGAAAGTCGAGATCGCGCGCATTCGGCGCACTCGGCGCACTCGCTTCACTCGGAGCGCCAGCCATCGATCGAGTCTTGATGTTGATGGCGTGGTGCAGCAGTTGCACACATTCTTCGAGTGAATCACCGTTCTGACATCGCGCGTGAATTGCGGGCAACACAGCAGGATGGTGCAGACTCAGCAGTACCGGAACCGTGACACCTTCCAGCTGCGCGATGATTGATTCTGGATCTGGAACGCGTTCCAACAATTCGCTGAGCTTCAACGTCGCCCAAGTGTGAACTGATTTCGCGATCACTGTTTCTTCCGCAGCAGGTTGCGTGGTCGGCCCGGCAAACGGCAGTGGCAGCAATGCTGTTTCGGATGTCAGGATGTGGGCGAGCTTGAGCGCGGCGGCCTGAAGTTTTTGCTGGTCCAGCAACACGTCGATCTCCAGAGCGTGAATCTGAATTTGTTGCCCAGGCGACTTCGTCATCTGCTTTAACGGCGGTAGATGGATGTCCGGATGCTTGGCGGCTAGGTGTACGCGGCACTGAAAACAGATTTCCTTGGCCTGAGCGTTTCCGGGCTCCTGTTCTAGGATGCCATCCGCGAGGCGAAGAGCGTCCGCCCATTGGTGTGCGGTCAACATCGCGGCAGCAATTTCGATCGGTTTATCAGGCTGACTCTCGGGGCGTTTTAACGACAGACGAATCAGGCGATCCGGTGTCGCATACAGCAGGTCACCGTCTTGATTGGCTTGAGTCAATTGGCCCCACGCGAGTTTAGGAAGCACGGGTGCGGATTGTTCGCTGATTTTCCCTGAGGAAAGTTCTATCCGAAGAATGGTGCCGGTTGTCATCGGCACCAGTAGACTGTCGTCGAATGCAACGGCTGGCCCGGTCGGCAGCCCTGCGGAGCCAATTTCCGTTGACCACTTCACCGCACCGTTCTTCGTGCTACGACACACGAAGCGTGATTCTTCGCAGCACACAATCAATGCCTTGGCGGCATGCAGCAGGGTCGAAGACGGCGGCAATTCGATGCGATGGTGAAACTGTCCCGTCGCGGGATTGAGCAGGACAATTTTGTGCGAATCATGTGGCAAAACGACCAAGGAATCGTTCGCCAAGATTATTGTGGGGGACGTCCAGCGATCACGAATAGACGCCCAAGGAGTCACCGCCGCCGGGCGGCCGCGAGGCATCGGAGTGGGTTCAACAACGGCCGTGCCACGCACATCACTGGCCCACAATACGGCGTGCGTGATCTCGTCGACGCAGGCCACCCAACCCGTTGTGGTTGAACACCACACGATCCCTTGGTGCACTGTGGGGGTGGCGGATCGCATTTGTCGGAATGGATCTTTGTCGATGGATTGTTCCGGCCACGCCAATTGAGTGCTCCACAACAATTCCCCCGTGCGATTGGCCAAGCAGGCCAGTCGAATTTCTCCATCCCGCTCAACAACAGAATACAAACGGTTTTGAATCACAGCGGGCACACCGGCAAACCAGACTTCGGCAGCTGTTTGCTGCCCGGCTTCAAACGTTCGCTCACCGCTGGTCCAAATCCGGCGGCCAGACGCCTTTTCGATCGCGATCAGTTGCGACCCACGGAAACTGGTGTTCTGGGTTCGTGAAAAAAAGCCAACCGGGGACGAACTTCCGGAGATGGCGGGCGTCCCCAAATTCGATACCACATATAGCCGCTTCGAATCGGCCGCAGCTTGCCCCATCACGTTGTCACGGCAAAAAAGATTCGCGACGGCAGTACGTTCCAACGCAGAAAACACGTCGTCTGCTGCAGCATAGATGCTGCCGTTTCGATTGAACACAGAATCGTCGGTGCGAGAGCTTGAAAGACTGGCATCCAACTGTGGTTGCAAAGGATACTGCCACTGAGGTTCGCCCGATTCCAGATCCACAGCCACCAAGCCTTGCAACGTGCGGCGATAGTGGATTTTCCCATCCGTCAGCCCCCGCCACGTCGTGTGCGGCGTGGCATTGGCTGCAAGTGAGATATCCATGAACACGTTCAGATGCTGCTGCACTTTCTGCGACACCACGCTTCGAAACTGCCATAACGCTTGATCAGGAATCTGGCGGACATGGCCATCGCGGTGGTTGGGTAAGTCACCGCTGGCTGCGTCCGCGCGTTGCGTGCGGCGTTCAGTCGCGAGTCCTGCCAGGATCTGCAAAGCCGTTCGGCGATATGGCTCGTCAACGTTCTTTAATGTCAGCGGAACCAGCCAGGTCTTGACTCCCAATGTGTGGCCTCGATCCAAGTGCTGCCGAGCCATCAGGATGTGGGCTTGTAAGGAAGCTTCAGTGCCGGCGAACTGCCGAATCAGGCTGGGAATCTGTTGGTATTCGAATTCCGCAACGATTTGCATCAGCCTGCGGTTGGCTGGAATTTCGACCGCCTGCACAATTCGCTGACGATATCGCAAAGGAAGCTCGAAAAACGAGCTGAACAAAATTCTGTACAGCGGAGCAAAAGTACGACCCGAATTATCTGTGGGAACCATCAGGGCCGGGTCAGAGGTCTGCAGACGTTGAAAATCCTCTACGGCGGCATCAAACTCAGACGCTGCGGCGTGCTTCCGAAACGACTCTAGCGTCAGCGTCGTTTTTCGATCCACGGCCAGCCCGGACTGAGTCGCCACGCCGATGTTGGAGTCCAATTCCGGAGGATCGCCGAACACGACCGGAGGGGTGATCGCCGCGATTCCCAGACACAACAGTATTGTGGCAACGATCTGCGTGCATGCGTTGAGCAGATGTCGGAGGTTCCGCGATTGCAGAATCGTGGAATCGAACATAGGTCACCAAATCCTTGTAATGCTGAGAGTACAAAAAGACGACTCGAAGCGAATCTTAGGACGCATTCCGAAAGACTTCCATCCTTGAAAATGGTGATGGCATAGCGATCGGGTTGCGATGTGTCCGCGAAAATGAAGATTTCTGAAGGGAAAGCCGCCAGGATTCGAGGAATCAAAGCATTACTGTTGAAGAGTCAGTGGCGGACCGGTATTCTTCCGCGTTTCCCAGTTCGCGCCTCCGCGTTCCAGCGTTGGCGCAGGGATATCGCGTGAAATGGACTGTTGATTCCGTCGTACACGGCCGAAAATACACCATTACTGCGAAAAACACGTTCTATTTCACTGCCTACCCCGCTGCGACCAAGCGCTGGGTGTCGCAGATTAACCACGTTAACATTACCGGGAAGAACAGACATGGCGGAAGACTTTCGTCTGTCAGCTGAACCTCGCACATCGCTGGGTTCCCTGCATTCAAAACGACTGCGAAAGCAGCTAAAAGTGCCAGCAAACCTGTACGGCTTTAAGAAGGAGACCGTCAGCATCGCTGTTTCTGCTGATCAAGTCGAGAAAATGGTCGCCAACGGTTCGCGTGTTGTTGACGTTGAGCTTGACGGAAACGTCGAGAAAGCGGTTGTTCAGGAACTGCAGTGGGACATCTACAGCACGTTCGTGAAGCATGTCGACCTGAAACGCGTCGACCCAGCTGCGGTCTCCACGGTTGAAGTTCCCCTGCAGTTGCGTGGCGATGCACTCGGACTTAAAGATGGCGGCCAGATTCGTCAGCTGCTGAAACGGGTTTCTGTCACCTGTCCAGAATTTCGCGTGCCAAAAGCCATCAATGTCCGTGTTGGTGCATTGAAAATTGGTGGTAGCGTAAAAGTTAGCGATCTGAAGCTGCCGGAGACTGTTTCGATGGAAACGCCGGGCGATCAGGTCGTGGTTGAAATGTTTGACCCGAAGAAAGTTGTCGCTGAAAGCGAAGCGGAGTAATTCGGCGGAAAGCGGGTTTCCAGCAGATGCGGTTTGTTATTGGACTTGGGAATCCTGGGTCGAAATATGTTGGAACCCGTCATAACGTCGGGTTTGACGTTGTTGCTGAGTTGGCAAAGCGGTTTCATGCCGAGCCTGCTCAGAAGAAATTTGATGCGGATGTTCAGGACATCAGGATTCGCAATGAAAAGGTGTTGTTAATCGCACCTTTGACTTTCATGAATCTCAGCGGTCAATCCGTTTCGCAACTTGTGAAGTTTTACCAGCCTGATCTATCCGAAATTGTCGTCGTTTGTGACGACATGAATCTGCCAGCGGGGCGTATTCGCTGGAAACCATCAGGTTCAGCGGGTGGCCAGAATGGCCTGAGTGATATCATTCAACGTGTGGGTGATCCGGAAATCCCGCGACTGCGGGTTGGAATCGGTCGGCCTCCCGGACGAATGGAAGCCACAGCTTGGGTGCTGGGGCGTTTTAAAGCAGAAGAGATGGAAGCGATTGATCATTCAATCGTGCGATCAGCGGATTCAATCGAGAAATGGTGCTCGGAAGGTATCCAAGCCACGATGAATGAGTTTAATCGTAGCCCAGAGGCCGCCGAGTAAAGATCCTGAGCAGTTCGCTGTGGGATTGAATTGACAATACAAAATCGTCAGAGTGTGCAATTCGCAGTCTGATCAAGAGTACACAACTAACCGAATTTTGGAGCATCTGCCGGTGTCAGTCGCAGAAACAGAAACTATCAAACAAAACCTGTACGAAGGCATGTTCCTCGTTGATAGCGCCCAGTTCGCTAACGACCCGGATGGAACGACGGCAGCGATCATGGCGATTCTTGAGCGCGCGGGTGCAACTGTTGTGGCACATCGCCCATGGCAGGATGGCAAGTTGGCTTACGAAATCGAAGGTCGACGCAAAGGCCTGCATTACGTGGTTTGCTTCCGAATGCCCAGCGCTGGCGTTAAGGTTGTGACACGTCAGAGTCAGCTAAGTGATATTATTTTGCGGCAGATGGTGATTCGACACACAACGGAATTGTTTAACGCAATGGTTGACGTGCTGAATGGCGTCGCAGAAGCAGCAGCCGAAGCCGAAGCTGCCCCGGCGGCAGAAGAAACAACGGAAGAAGACGAGTAGGTCTGAGTGGTTGACGGAGACAGGAGTCAAGCATGGCGTCGTTCAACAAAGTGATTTTAGTCGGAAACGTCACCCGTGATCCGGAAGTGCGTTTCACTCCCGGCGGAACGGCCGTGACTGATATTGGCTTAGCCGTCAACCGGTTTTGGATGGACAAAAGCACCAACGAACGCAAAGAGGAAACGACGTTTATCGACGTGACTCTGTGGGGACGAACGGCCGAAGTCGCCGGAGAATATCTCGCGAAGGGGCGTCCCTGTCTGATCGAAGGCCGTTTGCAGCTTGATCAATGGGATGATAAAGAGACTGGGCAAAAACGCTCGAAGTTAAAAGTTGTTGGTGATACGCTGCAGCTTCTGGGCAGCCGCGATGGCGGCGGAACAGGATCTGGTGGCGGTGGCGGTGGCGGTTATTCAGCACCAGCACCGCAACAACAACGATCAGCTCCAGCGCCGCAGCAACAATCAGCCTCAACGCCTGATGAGGCCTTTTATAACGACGCACCAAGCGCACCAACGGATGACGAAGTCCCGTTCTAAAGCTGGTTTGCGTTGATGTTCAAAAATCGCGGCGATAGCCGACATTGTATTGCAGGAATCTGATTCATGGTTCACACCACACGACCCCGCGGCGTTGCAGGCTCAACAAACAGCACAGCTGAAGTTCTGCTTGTGCATGACATTGAACATCTGGGCAAACGAGGCCAGATTGTCCGCGTCAAGCCCGGATACGCTCGCAACTACCTGTTGCCACACGGATTGGCGACTGTTGCCACCGAAGAAAATAAGAAAATGGTTGAGCTCCACAAAGAGAAGCTCAAGGCCATCGAAGGCAGCCGAATTCGCGAACTCACCAAGATCGCAGACGCCGTCAGCAAGTACAGCGCCACGATCGAAGCCAATGCAACAGCCGACAACGCTTTGTATGGTTCTGTGGTGGCCAAGGACATCAGCGACGCACTGAAGGCAGCTGGTCATAAGATCGAAGCCGAGCACGTGCGACTCGAAGGGGCCATCAAGGAACTGGGAATGTACACCGTGAAACTGAAGCTGCACGAAAAAGTGCAGACAGAAGTCAAGGTTTGGATCGTTCCTTCCGCCGCTGGCGTTTAGCACCACTGGCATTTACGGGCAGCCAGCCCGCGAAGCAGCAAACAGTCAGATTGCATTGATCCTCAGGTAGTTCCGCTGCCTGAGGATTTTTTTGCTTTGCGATTCGGGTTCCCTTCCGGCAAGATTGCAGAGCAGTCCAGGAGAGGGTGATAAAAATGTCCAACGGACGTGAATCATACGATGACTATCAAGGCCGCGGTGGCAGAAAGAAAAAGCGTCAGCGCGATGAGACACATGATCACCTCAAGCTGCCTCCACAAAATCTGGATGCGGAACGCGGAGTTCTGGGCAGTATCCTGCTGCTGAACGAAGCGATTGATGATGTGGGTGAGGTTCTGAAGGCGGATCACTTCTACAGCGACGGTCATCAGAAGATCTACGCCGCCATTCGGGATCTGTATGAAAACAACGTTCGCGGCATCGACGCCGTGACGCTGTCCGAAGAGTTAATGCGGCGCGAACACTTCGATGAGATCGGAGGTGCGGGATATCTGGCAGAGATTTTGGACACCGTTCCCCATGCCGCGCATGTGCGTTACTACGCCAATATCGTCCGCGAAAAGTGGATGCAGCGCCAGCTGATCTACGCCTGCACAGAAATCCTCGCCGACAGCTACGCTCCGCAAACAGACATCGATGATCTGATGCAAAGCGCCGAACGGCGCATCTTTAGCATCGTCGAAGAACAAGAAGGTGGCGGCAATCTGTCAATTTCCGATATCCTGATCGATGCCTTTCATCGCATCGATGAACGCATCAACACCGCCGGAGAAGTGTCTGGAATAACGACCGGGTTCACGGATCTTGACGAGCACACGACCGGATTACAGCCGACAGAATTGATCATCCTCGCCGCTCGTCCGTCAATGGGGAAGACTGCGTTCGTCTGCAATATGGCTGATGCCATTGCCCGAAATGCCAACAAAGGCGTGCTGCTGTTTAGCCTCGAACAATCCAATTTGGAGTTGGCCGAACGTTTCTTGTGTATCAGCTCCAAGGTCAACGGCCATGACCTTCGCGCGGGAAACCTCAACGCACAGCAACGCGACCAGCTGATGGAAGCCTCCGACTCGCTGTCTCGACTGCCGCTGTTTATCGACGACAAGCCCGGTCGCACAATGGGGCAGATCGCGGCGCTGGCCAGACGATTGCACCGCCGCAGTCCACTGGGCGTCATCATCATCGACTATCTGCAACTGGTGGAACCCGAAGACAAGAACGCTCCGCGTGAGCAGCAGATCGCTGGCATCTCTCGACGATTAAAGTTTCTGGCCAAGGAGCTGCGCGTTCCCGTGATTGCACTGGCTCAGCTGAACCGTGGTGTCGAGCTTCGTGAAGACAAGCGGCCAAGACTTGCTGACCTGCGAGAAAGCGGTTCGATTGAGCAAGATGCGGACATGGTGATGTTCCTGCACCGCCCGGACGCTTACGACCCTGAAGACCGGCCTGGCGAAGCGGAAATTGTGATCGCCAAACACAGAAGCGGGCCCACTGGAATCATCCGGCTAACGTGGCGGAAGGAATTCATGCGGTTCGAAAACTACACGCCGATGGCCGATACGCAATTCGACAACCTATAGACTGCCTACCTGATAAACGGATCGAATCCATCCTGAATGGCCTTCAATGCGGGAGCCAATTCACGTGGCAGCGGTGGTTGCTCAGCCGTTGTTGCAGCTGCGTCCTGCCCGAACATCGAACTCACGGATTCCGGCAGTGAGTCCTTCACTCGCCCGCGCAGATAGGCATCAAATGAGTCCGTTTTTTCAGTCAGCGTATTCGACGCTTCGCTTTGCAGGCTCGTTTTTGCACGCGAGAATGCATCCACGGCTCGCTGTTCGAATTCCGTCGAAATCACTTCAAAGACACCCGGCGAAGAACTGCGTGTACTCAGCGGCGGCTCCTTCCGCGCCTGCGTTTCTTTTGGATCTTTGTCGTAACCGAACAGCATGTCCTCCATCGCTTCTGTTTCCGCAACGGAATCAAAAGACGATGGCAGTCTGGAAGTTGGCTGTTGGCTGATCGGCTTACGAATCTCACTGACGCTGTTGGCTCCCGCCTGAAAGATGTCATCCACCGATGGCAAGTCTCGCCGAGCCACGTTCAGCGGCTGCGGCGTTGGGCTGCTGTTACGCAACGGCTGATTTCCCGTGTTTTGAGTCAGTGGAATCGACAGCAAATCAATCGGTTCAGCAGCAGGCTCGTCGCGTCTGGGAATCGCCAGATAGTCCGATTCACCGGGCGTTGAGTTTCCGAAGCTGGCTTCGGTCTCCTGCAACAGACTGCGAACTTTATCAAGCGTCGAACCATGCGGGGCGATCGTGTTTGTGATCTGCTGCTTTGCAGATGTCGTGATCAGATCGGTCGAACCATGGGCCATGATTGCCTGAGCTAATTCTGGTCGATCAGCCCATTCCTGCATCCCGAAATCTCGCACATCAGCATACGCCAGTCCAATGGACGGCTGCGGTGTTCGGGGGACTAATCGGAACCCGTCTGCGGATTGCACCAGATGGTATTGCAGCGCGACGAACGCTAGGCCGCCGCCGAAAATGGTTCCGAAGAGGAATGGTTTCAGTTTACCCATAGCAGCCACCGTGTGGTCAGAAAGCAAAAGTCGAGGCAAGGGCGATCATCGCCCGCACTCAAAAGTATCACGCTTGTGATACTCAACTTCTGTTGAAAGTCCCGGACGGCATGGAATTGCGAAAGCCTGCCGCAGGCCGCCGACAAGGATTCCCTGTTCGCGTTTTTTTGGCCAGTCAGCACAATCGATCCCCTGCATGGCTGGAGACTGCAAAAGCTCTCTGGCAGTGCAATTCCGCAAATTTGAAAAAACGACGGTCAGTCAGTTGCCCAGCCCTGCCAGTCGGCGTAATCTGGAGCTGTGGGGTTCGTGCCCAAAATGATCTTTGAAAATATGTTGAAAGTGGAATCTCTGCCCATTAGTGTGGGTTTCTGAGACAACGACCCCTTTGCCATTCGAGGCGTTTCATGTTCATTTCCGGCGAATTCAGACGCACAATCGACGAACGTTTTCGTCTGACGTTGCCGCCCGAATTCGTGGAAGGAATTGCTGATTCGGATGGGGGCATCATTGTGGCCAAGGAACGCACTGGTTGTTTAAGCCTGTGGCGTTCTGAGGAATGGCAAAAGCGGCTCGACAGCGGCGTTCAATTATTGCAACAAAAGATCGACTCGGGGCGCATGGAAGGCCGCTGGGGTGATGTTCAGCGGCTGGGACGGTTGCTGTCAACGCGACATCAGCCAGCAACGCTGGCGAATCGATCTCGACTATTGATACCAGAAAGTTTCCGACAGTTCCTCGGCGTCGAAGGCGGCCAAGAGGTGGTTGTTGTCGGAGCGGCAATTTGTGTCGAGGTCTGGCGTCCGGACAGCTGGATGGAAGTCCTGCATTCTGAGATGCCGGACTTTGGCGAGCTATTCAAAACTCTAACGGAATAATATTTACGGCGCAGCAATCACGGAACAGCAATTTTGCGGTAGTAGATTTCACAAGTGTCGTCGCGATCGTGCGATGACATCAGGATGCAGAACGGGTCGAATGAGAGAGGGGCGACACTTACTCACTCAACAACTCTCCGTCAGCAATGGCTTCTCGGATGCTACAATTGAGCTTCCATGGATGGCATTTCGGCAGGGATGCCGCTTCTCTCTCTTCGATCCAATCCTGATCAATATGTTTCACAATGTCCGGCGACATCAGCCGTTTTGTAGCTCGGCGGTCTCCGCCGAGAAATCACGGTGGCGACCACCGTGCGACATTTTGCTAACCCCCAAGCCAGCCCCAAGCCAAGCCTTGACATCCTCCACTAGCGAGTCAACTGCTTCAAGGTCGCGCTGACTCGTTGCATGAGGCTGGTGCGCTCAGTATCTGCTGTCGACTCCGCGTTTTCGGTCGGTGTGCCGAACGATGGTCGATCAACGTCCCAAACTGGCCTTTCCGATTCACTGTGACGCGCGTTTTGAACGTGCCGATTATAGCCGCGGCCAGCCGTCCGATTTCCGGTTCTGTTCGCATCTTGCTGAACAGACGCCACGGCGATACTTGACTCAGGCCGTGGCGTTGCTGTTTCCGCATCGCTGTTCGATACCGTCTGAATTTTTCTCGGCTGACCGGGCGGCAACTCCAAATGCCGGTGGGCATGTTCTTCCCCAGGAACGTGAATCAGCCCACAATGCTGACAGACCGGTCCGTCACCGGGCACGACTGTCGGAGCAGATTCAGACTCCACATCTGACAGCTTAAACCGATAGACATGTTCGTAGCCAACAGATGGCAGGGCAGGAACTTCCAGCACAACAGGCGGCGCGGTGGCCGGTGGCGTGACTTCCAGCAAAGTGGTCTCAGGAATCGGCGGAGGACTCTCGATCGGAATCGCGTAGAATGTCAGCGGTTCGCGAGGTGGTACCGCTGCTGTGGGCGGCGGAGTGCTGTCATTACGTTCGAGGATTGGCTCCTGCAACGAAGCGTCTTGCGGCCAAATTTCGATCGACGGTTCTGGAACCACTTCACTCTGCGGCGCGGGCAAAGATGGCTCAATCATGATAGGCATGGGGAGCAGTCTCGGAGTCGGCGGAACCTCGAAATCCAACAGCGGAACAGGGTTCACTTTTGGTTTGGCTGTCGATGGTTCGGCTGTCAACGATTTAGGCTTGGGGTGGGGTTCAAGGGCGGTTTTGGGCCGGTGTTTGAGTTCAGGCATTGCCTGCGGTTGCACTTCCCAGACCTTTTCCGGCACAGGCTCAGAAAATTTGGAAGCCAGCGCCTCCTGAGGAAACGGGACTCCGTCAGAATATGTCTGTTGAGGAACCTGCGCGACCCTTGATGGTGTCCGCAGCTCTGCATGTGAATCTTCGATGTTCTGCAGTCGAGCGGTCATTGTTCGCTCGTACGTTTCTAGCAGTTGAGACGCCATTGCCGCGCGGCTTTTCTGCAACTCCAATTCGTCCATCTCAGACTTCGTTCGACTTTGCAATGCGTTCACAGACTCCGCCAACTGCTGCAGGCCAGCTTCGATCCTGACGATTTGCAGCTGCGACTCCGAATCTAAGGCCGGACGATTCCGCTGACGCTGTTTGCGAGCCAGCGGTTTCTGTTTCGCTGTCTCTGCTGCCGCCTCCGCTGCCACTGCGGTGGTCGCTGCGGTGGTCTCCTGATTTCGCTGCACGATGAGTTCTTCGAATCGAGTGGACATCTGCGACATCTGCGCTGCTAAAGCAGAACTATCTACGTTCACAGTAACGGGCGCATAGACTGTTCCCGCAGGCAGTTGCTGAGGCGATGAATCAGAGGCGATACGAGCTTCCCGAATCGGCGGCGGGATGGGACCAGCCGCCGCCTCAAGTCGTTTCAGTTCTCGCCGACCATCTTCGATCGTGGGGTAGAATTCCGAGAACTTCTTGGTGTCAGCAAGTTCAACGGGCTCTGTCTTTTCTGATGGCACGATTCTTGTCTGCGCAAAAGAATCTCGCTGTAGCATGGGGGCCACTAAGGTTAAGCCGAGCGCTCCACAGACAACAGTTGCGGTCAGCAAGACCACACTGCCCGTATGGAAATTGGAGGACGGATTCATGACGACACCAAAACAAACTGTGGAGGGTTCAGTTGTTGCACGAGAGCGCGCAGCTTCATTCGTGTTCTTGTGGTATGTTCATCGGCCGCACGTAGAGTCTGCCAATACAGAATATTCAGAATAATCAGAACACTCTGTCCAAATGCCCCATGTTCCCACGTGCTGGCGGGCGATCGCCCAACGGCCCGAGTTTCGTTTCGGCTGCTTGTTGGTCGTCCCGCCTTGAGCCGGAATTTGCACAGAATGTCGCAGTGGGTTCCGCCTCAAGGCGGGACGACCAACTAAAATCGCATGCCATCGGGGCTCAGCTGCGATTTCTTCTGCGAGCAAAGCGCGGAAATCTAGGCAGCGCGCATAGAAAAAGCAGCGCGACAAGGTCCCCTCAAAGCTCCCAGCTTTCCTTGACGCGCTGCTATTCTCGTTGTCTTGATGTGTTGTTGATCAGCGTCTGCGTTGCTTCCGTCAGCGGTCGCAGTCAACACCGGAAACATAGGTCGCGAACTAGGGTGGTCAAACGGTTGTTGAATAAAACTTTCCAATGTGTGTATTTTCGCCATGTTACCTGATTGGCAAAAACGTTATCTGCGGAAGAATTGGAGCAAAGATCTCAGTCGCTACAAACCGATACGGACTGCAGCAGATCGTGTTTTCACATGGTCGGTTCGATAATCAACACCTCTCATTATCTGCTTCAGGTCTCGGAATCGTGCCGGGGACCAATTTAACGGGTGTCGATCGTCTTCCGGCAATTTATAGGGGTCCGGTTCGTATGCTTAGTTCGAACCTGTTCCGCTGCCTGACGTTTTTCTGTGTAGCCGCATCGTGTTGTGTGACTGGTTTCGCCGGTCCACCGGGATATTGGCAGGCGCCCGGAGTACACATTCCGCGCTCACAGTATCAGGCTCCGATCGTCGATTATTACAGCGGCCAGCAACCACAGCTCTGGGACAACGAGCAGCCGGTGGAACACCTACTGGGAGAACTCGGAAAGCGCAGCTGGATGCGCTTCGAGTATCTGCACTGGTCGTTCGCTCGACCGGGCAGTGTTTCCGTGGGAGCTCCCGTGCTAAACCTGACTGATCCGCTGCAAGTTGTTGACAACCTAGACAACGGTGCAGCGGCTGGCGTGGGCATCATTCCCAGCCTAGGAAACATGGGCTTGGACGACACGCCCGGAGTCCGCGGGACATGGGGACTCGATCTGAAGGACGCTGAGTTCGAACTCCAATTTTTTGGCACCGGTGAAAGTGAAGACGCTTTTTCTTTCAACAACCTGTCTGCATTTCGTCCCACGACTCTGGACCCCGTCACGGGGCTGGCCATTCCAGCGACGCTCGGCACGGTCGACCGTCCCAATGTTGTCATTCCTCTATTGTCTGACGGTGCCGCCGCAGATGCCGCGACTGCAAACTACCTGATCTATGACGGTAGCTTTTCTGCCAAGATCACCAGCCAGATGTGGGGCGCGGAAGCGTCGTTGCTGACCAAGAGCTACATCGCTGGCCCCGGCCTGTCGTGGCAATGGCTGGGCGGCTTTCGGTATCTGTCTTATGACGAACAGTACTCGCATGTCGGCGTTAACCTGAACAATGGACTGGCCCCGATCACGACAGGAATCGGCGGTCGCACAAAGAACAACATGTACGGTCCCGAAGTGGGTGCTCGAGCATCCGTGACCAATCAGTGGTTTACGCTGAGTGCAACACCGCGAATCGCATTTACGCTGAACGATTATTCGGCTCAGACAGATGCGTCGACCTCAGAAACGGCGTTCGCCCGCACGATTGTCGGCGATCAGGGTGACATCGAATTCACGCCGATCGTGCAACTCAGCTTTACGGGCGAGATCCATGTGACACCAAACGTCTCGCTGTATGGTGGCTACGATTTCATGTGGATCTACCGCATGACGCGACCGTTCGACAACATCAGATACGACAGCACGGCCGGCGCAACTCAAGCGTTCGATACCGCGATCACTCAGGAGATCGACCTCGAATCATTCTATGCCCGAGGCCTCAGCTTCGGCTGTGTTGTGCGATACTAGCCGCCGAACACACGACTCGCGAACAGCGAACCTGCCCTATCAGCGTGTGTCCACAGCAAGACGTCCGGAACCTTCAACCCGTAAACTTCCCGAAAACACGTGACGGCGGACTTGATCACGGGCGAAACGTCCGGGTATTCTTCCGCTCATTCAAAAGTCACAAGCCGCCGTAGCTCAGCTGGCAGAGCGATGCTTTCGTAAAGCATAGGTCGTGAGTTCGAATCTCACCGGTGGCTCTAGCATTTTAGAGACATTTCGAAGTTCTCCGCTGCTTCATGCACGACATAATGCACGAAACGGAGACTTCCCATGCCCGCCAATCCAAACCGTACTTCCGCAAGCAAACCCAAAGCTGGTATTTTTCTTCGGGCGGAAAGCAACACAGTCTTGGAAAAGACAAGGAACTGGCGTTCCAAAAGTTCCATCAGTTGATGCTCAACAAAGAAGACCTGTCTTCGCATCTCTCAACGCTTTACGAGCTCTCTCAAGTGTATTTGGACTGGGTCAAGGCCAACCGCGAACCCGCCACATACATACACCACCTGAGATACCAAACTTGGCTTCCGAGTCATCGCGTATGCAGCACGCCATTCGTATGCCACCAATGGGCTCATGAACGGCACTGATTCCGTTTTTCTCTCAGAGTTGATGGGGCATAGGGATTCGAGCATGCTTGCAAAGGTCTACCAGAAGCTGTCGAAGAACCCGGATTACTTGCGGGAGCAAGCGAAGCAAGTGCGCTCGAGATCATCGTGATGTCCATTCTTCATGGTTGAATCTGGCGTGACTTTTGGGATTCTGACTTTGAGATTTTCCAGTGTCAGGGGATGCTTCTGATTTGAACACGATTGTCTTGGTACACCACTCATAACCGCCGGATATTTGAGGCATCCGTCTCGACATCCGATCGATCAAATCGTCAATCGGTTCTGAGCCGTCTCGATAGGCCTCGACCATCGCCAGAAATTCGGCGAGATACGCTTCCGCGTGCCTGAGGCTTGCCCGTTCGATACGATTGTTCATCGAATTCACCGCTCTCCATCATTAGCCGTTGACGGTTATGAAGCTGATGCTGGAAATCTGTTGGGAATTGGTTGCGGCCACCTTTTCTGGCACGTCGATCACCCGGCTGAAGCCTGTGTCGCCCGAGCGTGTGGATGAAATCATCGAACACGACAAGGTGAATCAATGAGAACATCCGTGAACGGTTACTCGCAATTTAGCCAGACAGGATGAAGCAATCAGCCTTTGCCGTGATGCGGAGGCGATTGAATATTGGGAACAAGTACCGGTACATCCGTCGACGCGGGAACGCATTGTTGGATCGGCAGAACGGGCGCTGAGCATTCTCGGTCGCGATCACATCGCACCGCGAATTCAACCAGATAATCGACTTATCGAACTATTGGAGCGAGGTGTTTCCATTTTCGTGTAGGGCGAAGAACGAGCGTCGGACGCCGAAGTCAGTTTTGTGCTGCGATGGATCAGCAACATTCTGTGGGTGAAGTGTTGAAAGTGGCGCTGTCCAACTCAGAACCGTCCGCATTAACACGTGGCACACACATCGCGACATTCGGTGGCGATCGCGTTCCCTTCTCTTACGAAAGCTCGAACGGATGAAACTTTCTATCGACGATCGCCTCAACGCCGAAATAACGAAATGATGGCTGCAAAAATCGGTCTGGAACAGTGTACTTCGGACGATCGAGCCCTGCTGGAAGAGCTGAATGAAGTTCTACAGTTGACGGAAACGGACATGACGATCGTCTTCCGTTCGCTGGCCAACTTTCAGAAGTCGGATTCGACAGCAGGCGGCAGGCCGTTGCTGAAATGGAAAACGTTCCGTGGCTCAGTGTTTTAGGCCGGAAGTGGAAGTGAACCTTCCGCAGCGGGATCTATGGCAAGATCCATTACAGAAGTCCGAAACTTATATCCCGTGTATAAGTTTTCTGAAAAAACTCGTTTAACCGCGTGCATGGGTGCTTATATCCCGCTCCTTGCCAACAATTGAGAGTTTGACTTCGAAAAACAGTCTTCGTAGACCGGAACAAGCAAACCGGGGCATTGCCGGAACATCGGCCTGGTCTTTCGCTTCGTCAAATCGTTGAGTTGTCGATGCTCAATTTTTCGGTTTGAGATGTTCCGGCATGAGGCGGCCTTGTTCCGGCCTACGTTGAGCCGTTGCCTTACAGCTTGCTGAGTTTTAGGGAACGCAGTTCGAAGCTGGTGGGGCCGTCGATGGCGGGCAGCAGCCAGAGGGAGATCTCGCCGGGCAGGTCTTGAACGTCGTCTTGGCGGGGATTTTCGTCTTTGGTGGTGGCGACGATTTGACCGTCCTGAAGGTAGGTGCATTCGTTGCCGATTCGCAGGATGCGAATCTTCATCCACTCGCCTTTGCCTTCGTTGGGCCTAGGGAATGTTTGGATGGGAAGCCGGCGAGATTCTTTCCA
Source organism: Fuerstiella sp. (assembly GCA_041688835.1). GTDB lineage: Bacteria > Planctomycetota > Planctomycetia > Planctomycetales > Planctomycetaceae > Fuerstiella. The sequence goes on along the minus strand of JBDNHJ010000280.1, from coordinate 1,268 downwards.
TTGGTCGTCCGTTTTGGCGTACGAGTAATCTCGGATTTCCTGAATGCCGGTGGGACACAGCAGAACACCGCAGCAGTGAGATTCCTGTTCGGTTCCGTGCCGAGGTATGGCCGTCCAGACCAGCAGATCGTTCAGTCGGATCTCCAGTTCCAGACTGAAATCACTGACGGCAGGATGCTCGAAACGAATGGTTGGCCCGGAGAGTTTGTGGCCTGCCGGAAACTTGTGGTAGTAGATTCCGTCCGAAACTCCGTTGGTTCCGCCATCACTTTTCGTATCGAAAACCTCGTCCGGTTTGTCGGCGTAGGTGATATCAACCAGCACAGAATTCGGATCCACCGGAGCACTGACAATGCTTTCGACGGCTTCAGTCATTGTGAATTCGGAGACAGGGGACCCTGCAGCCGGTGCCGCAGTGGTCACATCTTTCCTATTAGAAAATATTCCATTTGCTTCTGCACTTTTTCTTGCAAATTCTAACCAATTGGCCTCAGGAGATAAGCTTCTTCCAAAAGAAACAGTCAATGAGGTATCTTGCATCGCCTTTTTAATTGAAGCACTGAAAATGCTAACTGTACATACATCGTTTCTTCCAACTGATCTGACTGATTCAAAATCAAGTGTTTCAAATATTTCTATTACGTCTGCACATTCCATAACATTTTTCGAATAATCTCTTACCCTCATTATTTTCCCATTTTTTCCATTTATGAATATAGATCCATCGAGATTCGTTATAAAACAAACTGTGTACGAAAGGCGTTGAACTTTAATGGTATAAAATGCGTAGCCAGCTGAAGTTGGATTTCAAGCCGTTTTTGTAATCACATGCTCCGAAAAGTAATTTAGATCATCGCTGTTGATTGCTCCAGCCGAGTAGAAAAACTGATTGTTTACTGCATCTACATATGTGCCTGCATTCGTAAGAGTTCAGTTTCTATTATTTACTGGAATCGAGCTCATCACGCCGTCTTGTAATACAAACTCCCCATACTTAGATTTAATTGTTGTTTCGCCTGTCTCTTCGTTTCTAACAACTGTGTTAGCCACGACAAATTGTTCACCTATAAATTGAGCATCAACGTAGGACTTTTGTCTGCCTAGTGCCGCAAGTCGTAGTTGAGGGCCCATGAGTGGCGAAAACAGCCCAGATTGCCAGTGAATTCAGCCTTGTATTTTGTGTATTTTTCCGAATCAGCCAGCGACAGAAAAGGCGTTCCTCCGAAGAATTCGCGTGACAAACAACACGCGTTTTCTCAAGGAGGAAG